>DATCFI010000255.1:0-4525 GCA_036509585.1 Hanamia sp.
TTGTTGCCAGTGTTCGATCATCTCAAACATTTGGCGGCGTAATTCCGGATTGTTGCGCATGTTATTTTTTTTATCATGCAAAACTATTGGCTATTATATTTGTGGACAAGATGTGGTTGGACGGACGGATACTATGCAATACTATTTCTACGATACCGCAACTAAGCAAAAGGCTTTGTTGTAATTAAAGGAATGAATCCGCTTTAAAATTTTGGAGGAAAGGCTTAAAGCTAGAAAGTTTATTCCGCCGCTATCTCCTTTGGATTTTCTACATCAATCTCGAACTTGCCCTTGTATTCTTTAATTACGCCGGTAACACAAATTTGTTTATCCGTGTAAAGCGTTTCGGGGCTTTGAGGGAAGTTAGTCCTGTCCTTCCCTAATATCACAATAGTTAAAGGTGCATCAGGATAACGGGCGCCGAGGTCAATAAACGTGATTTGCGATTTGTCTAAAAATTTGGTTCCATAAACTTTACTACAAACGGTTACTAATTCCCCGTTATGCTTTCTAACGCTATCAATAGAGATTTTTGCCTGGGAAAAAGATGCGAGGCATGAAAAAAACAAAATAGAAGTGAATAGAAGTTTCATTGATTTTTTTTGATGGAGTAAATTTGATTTTTATAAAGGTCATATAAAAAACAATTGCCGTAATATTTTTTTATCCAATCTAAATCCGAATACCGGATTATAGTAAACAAGGAAATTAGCATGATTTTCCTTTTAATATTTTTCGTTGTAGGCTTTGGTCGTTACGTGAGTTATTTGTTGATTTTTTCGGAATTGTCTAAAAGAAAGCGGGAATTTCGTCGGGATATTTTTGGGTGATTTGCTTTTACGCAGAAAGATCAAAACCAAAACTCGTCATTATTTTTTACTTTACTGTGACGCTTCTGGCTTTATATTTACAGGATTGAAAGCTTTTCATTTATATTTTGTTATTTCAGAAATCGGGTTGATCTTGTAATTAAATTTGATATAACTTTATCTAAAAATTAGAAAATATGACATATAGATTTCAATCCAAGGACTAACCTATCCCTCCCTACCAAAATCTAAGTTTACCTCAAATTAATGCAAACTGCATTCTTAATTATCTCTTTAAAACTTTATCCAAAATGGACTATAAAATGAAATTTACATTTACGAATAATATCACACCGGAACAAAAGCAATTCTACGATGAACACGGGTTTATTCACTATAAAAATTTTTTTACTGCAGAACAAATAAGTGGGGCGTTGAAAGCCGTAGAAGACCTTCAGACTGAATGGATATCGCAAGGCCTTGAAAAAGTAAACGGAATACCTATTAAATATGGGTTAGACGAAAATGGGAACAAAATAATCCAGCGTTTTGCATTTGCGTCACTGCATAGTGAGTATCTCCACGATTTGGTGCAGGATGAGCGCATTGATAAATTAAGGTATTTTATTGGTGAAGATGCCCGCATCGCTGAAAACGAGAAAGATGGCCTGGTTGTAAGTCATTATGTAAATACAGGCGACGAAAGTACTTTCTCACGGTTAGGCTGGCATACTGATGGATTGAGAGATTTGTTTACACAATTCACGCTGAACCCCATGCTGAACATTGGAATTTATATAGACGACTCGCCTTTGGAAAAGGGGGGATTGCGGTTGCTGGACGGAACACACAAACAAGGAATTTTTAGAATGCTATTTCGAAAAAAATATTTTGTTGACAATAAAGCCGATAAAGACGAAATAGCTCTGGAAGCTGAATCGGGAGATTTAACAGTGCATTCCGGCAGAATCTGGCACCGCGCGGCCATGGCCTCGGTACAAGGAGCTGCCAGCAAAAGACGGATGATCTATTTTCCTATAATAAAAGGGAAATACCAACCAAAGTCAACTGAAAGCCGTACTCCGTTTTATCATAAATTTCACCGTTTACTCAAATAGATTTTCTTTCCAAATTATGGGATTACGTATTATAGTGACGTTCTTACGTTGGGTTTGAACTTAAGACAAGTGATCCTTTTTTAAATTATCTTTTATGATGAATTACGCCCTTGTCACAGGCAGCAGTAAGGGTATAGGAAAAGCCATGGCAGAGGACCTTGCCAAAAGGAAATATAATTTATTATTGGTGGCACGTTCCGAAAACTTACTTAAGGTTTTAGCTCAAGAGATCAATCAGCAATATCATGTAGATGTAAAATGGCTGGCCCTTGATTTATCTGAAACCGATGCGCCTGCAAAAGTGAAAAATTGGGTTGCGCAAAATAATTTTCCGGTATCGGTTTTAATCAATAATGCCGGGTATGGGTTATGGGGTAATTTTCATGAGTTAACTCTGGAAGATCAAAACAACATGCTTCGTTTAAATGTATTGTCTTTGGTGGATCTCACCTGGCTAATGATTCCTGTTTTACTGTCTCAGCCCAAATCTTACATTTTGAATACTGGAAGTCTAGCGGGATTACAGTCACTTCCTACTTTAAATTTGTATGCAGCCTCCAAAGCACTCGTCAATTCTTTCACACGAAGTTTGAGATATGAACTTAAGGCGACGAATATTAGCGTCTCCTTACTTTCCCCGGGCAGCGTAAGAACTGGTTTTGTGGAACGGGCGGGAATGTACCACATGCAAAAGATGGCTGAAAAATTTTCCATGTCTCCCGAGCAAATAGCAGCAATCGCTTTGAAAGGGATGTTCAACGAAAGGAAAGAAATAATGCCTGGATTTGTGAATCAATTTAGTGCTTTTATGGTAAAAATATTGCCAAAGTCGTTAATTGAAAATCTTGCGGGTTCGGCTTATCAAAAGAAGGTGTAATCAATTATTCTATATCGTTTTCATAGAAAAATGAATGTTTCCTGGGTAAAAAAATAACTGTGGTAATCCTGCGCAAGAAATATTGCTAACCTTCAACAAGGAGGCTGCCACGCTCTTCACTGATCTGATATCGAAATTCAGTCGAATTCTGCAGCATTTCAAAGTTGGCTCAAAAAAAATAGGTCCCTCTGTAGAAACAGAGCGACCCTTTTCGATTGCTTGATATGAGAAAGTTTAAATATTAATTTTGTACTGTCTACTACTTATAACGGAAGATCTGATTGTTTATTCTAACTCTTCAAATTCTTTTCTACTTTATCCCCGTTTGTTAAAACAAATGTACCTTCAGTCCGTCATCTACAATAATCAAGTTATTGAATATTGTATCATCGCATAATCGTTTATTATTTTGTAACTTATTAAATAATAATACTTTAAGTCTTTGTATTTGATGATGCCCAACCCGTTTTAGCGTGAACATTTTGTAGTCATCATTAACAAAAGCTTTTGAAAACAACGTAAAAAACATTCTTCGGTATGTTTATTTCGCGTTAGACGGATTGTAGCTGAAAAATAGCATTTTTATAAATTAGAATGGAATAATCATAAGACAGGAAAACAAAATAATTATTTTCTCCGGACACAAAATCTGGAAAAGACATGGTGTATTATACTATGGAAAGAGTTGGTAACTCGTTTACAATTTCTTAATAATAAGGTTAGGCGTCAAAACAAGAGTACCGCTTAAAAGGTAAAAAAATATTTTATTTATTAAAAGAAACTGCTACTTTAGCAATCGAAAAAATTACGCTGTAGAAGCAGAACGACCCTTTTCGATTGCCTGATATTCAAGATGTTTAATGGTTTTATATTGTACGCTTCCCTGGTGTAGCTGTGCTGTAAAAGAGAAAATGACGATGGCGAAATTGTGCCTATGTTCTTATATGCCTTCGTGCCAAAGACGATCAGGCAGATCTACCCCATCACAGTAAACGAACTTATTTTCAGGATTTCCATTTTTACCCAATGCTCTTTCTTCGATAAAGTTTTATTTCCGAAAAACTTTTTTTCGGCAGCAACAGGCGTATCTTCCTATCTTTTGTTTATTGTTTCAACAAAAGAAAAATAAACTTTATTTTCAGATTAAATAATTTTTTCTACATTTGTTAACCAAATGGTTAAATTAAATAGTTAAATGCTATGGTTATGGAAAAATCCACAGAAGAGAAAATTCTTGCAGCGGCGAAAAATGTATTTGTTACAAAGGGCATGGCAGGTGCCCGTATGCAGGATATTGCCGATGAGGCCGGGATTAATAAAGCATTACTGCATTATTATTTCAGAAATAAAGAGAAACTATTCGAAGTGATTTTCATGGATGCTGCGCAGAAATTGTTTCCAAAGATCAATTCCATTTTTGAGTCGGATGCACCTTTATTTGAAAAGATTGAAAATTTCTGTGAGGAGTATATCACCGTAATGTCAGAAAACCCTTACCTGCCTTTGTTTGTATTAAATGAGATCAGCAAGGATTCTGAAATGTTTCTTGGGAAATTCTTGAATAAGCAGCAATTCCCACTACCACAGAAATTCCTGGAGCAGGTAGAAAAGGAGATCAGGAAAGGAACCATTAAGAAAATCAGTCCTCTGCATTTGCTCATCAACCTGATTTCCATGTCAATTTTTCCTTTTGTCGGTAAGCCAATGATACAGTTTGTAAT
>DATCFI010000256.1:0-42566 GCA_036509585.1 Hanamia sp.
GGAAGTTTCAAAAAGCCTGCAGGAAATAAAAACCGGGATCGCAAATAATATAACGGGAGATTTACTTTCAATAGACATCAACCGCTGCCTTCATTATCTCGGCGAAATAACCGGCGAGATTACTAATGAAGACAGGCTTGATTATATCTTTAGTAAATTTTGTATCGGAAAGTAACCACCACAAAACAAACCTTCACAAACTTTATAATAAACAGTATGTAAAGCCTTATCTATAAGGCTTTTTAAGTTCATAGCATAATCTGTTTATTTTGTTTTGTTATCAGTTTTTTATGGTTATATTTGTACCTCATTTGTACCTCTAATTCAAAAATGAGGTTGGAGGTACAAAAAATAAGGGTAAACCCTTTTTATTTTGCGCTTAATTGCACTTAATTACACTAAATGAAACTTAAAGCCATTAAATGAGTTCAAATATTCACTTACAAAGGATTTGCGAACATTGCGGCAATGAGTTCACAGCCCGAACCACAGTAACCCGGTTTTGTGGGGATAATTGCGCTAAGGCTGCATACAAGGCAAGGCAAAGAGTAAATAAGATTGAAAGCAGTAATGAACAAACCCGGAAAATAAATTCAAAACCTATTGAAGATTTAAAAGCAAAGGAGTTTTTAACTGTTCGGGATGTAGCAGCCTTGTTAAACTGTTCTATTCGTTCAGTTTATTATTTTATAGAAAACGGAAATATTGAAGCCGCGAATTTAGGGCAAAGGATTACAAGGGTTAAGCGTTCCGAAATTGATAAACTATTCAAATAAAAGACAATGGCAACAAAAGTAAAGCTAAGAACTAAAGCAATTTCAGGAAACAGGCAAAGCCTTTATCTTGACTTTTACCCGGCAATTAAACACCCGGAAACAGGCGAACAAACACGAAGGGAATTTTTAAACCTGTTTCTCATGGATGAAACGGAACACGAAACTTTATTATACATTGATGGAAAAGGCAAGACACAAAAAAAGATTGTTCCGGTAAAAGATAAAAAAGAGCAGCCTAAAAAAGTAAAGCTGAACCCGACCGACAAACAGCACAATAAAGAAACGTTATTACTTGCCGAACAAATAAGACAGAAAAGGGATAACCAATTAAACAAGCCTGAAATTTACACCGGATATGAAAAGGAGCAGCTAAGGATTAAAGAAAAGGGCGAACATAATTTTATTGAATATTTTAAAAAATTAGTAGATAAACGCAAAGGTTCAAATTATGATAATTGGGTTTCTGCTTCACACTATCTTATAAAATTTACCAATGGAAAATTAAAATTTTCTCAACTGAATGAAACTTTTTGCAATGACTTTAAAGATTACCTTTTAACCACCAAAACCACCAAAAGCGACAAAGCAAAACTTTCTCAAAATTCCGTTGTTTCTTATTTCAATAAAGTAAAGGCGGCAATGAAACAAGCGTATAAAGACGGCTATTTGCAAACTGATTTAAACGCAAAGGTTGAAGCGGTCAAGCAAGCCGAAACACGAAGGAATTTTTTAACCATTGAAGAACTTAACAGCCTTATAAAAACGGAATGTTCAATACCTATACTTAAACAGGCTGCCTTATTTTCTGCCTTAACCGGATTAAGATTTATAGATATTCAAAATCTTGTTTGGAATGAAATTGAATTTATAAAAGGCAATGGTTATTTTTTAAAATTCACACAACAAAAAACTGATGGAATAGAAATGATGCCAATTTCTGAACAGGCTTTTAATTTATTAGGTGAACGCAAAGAACCCCCAGCAAAAGTATTTGAAGGGCTTAATTATTCTGCATGGGTAAACACTCATTTGTTTAAATGGCTTACCAAAGCCGGGATAACAAAGGATATTACTTTCCATTGTTTCAGGCATACGTTTGCCACCTTGCAACTAAGCAGGGGAACAGATATTTACACCGTATCAAAAATGTTAGGACACCGGGATTTAAAAACTACACAGGTTTATGCAAAGATTATTTCACAAACCAAAAGAGATGCAGCCGATAAAATAAAACTGGATTTTTAAGGTTTGCAAACTGAAAACATTTTAATACCTTTGCTTATGAATATCATTAACCGGAAAACGGTTGTTTACTATACTGAAAAATACCCCAAAGCAAAAAACCAATTGCTTACATGGTATAATGAAATGCTGAAACATGAATTTGAAAATTTCAATGAACTGAAAACGTTTTACGGTAATGCCAGCATAGTAAATAATCAAAGAGTGGTATTTAATATAAAGGGAAATGAATACAGATTAGTGGTTTCAATCAATTTCAGGCGAAAGGTATGTTATACTATTTGGTTTGGCACACATAAAGAGTACGATAAAATAGACGTGGCAACTGTACACTACAATCTTAATTTATAAAATAAATAGCAATGAACTGGAAAGTAATAAAAACAGAAAGAGAACATAAAAAAGCGGTTAAACGGGCAATGGAAATTTTCCATGCAGCACCCAACACCCCCGAAGATGACGAACTGGGTGTATTAATTCTTTTGATAAAAGATTATGAAGACAGGACGATACAGATGCCTGAACTTGACCCATTAGAAGTAATTAAACTAAAAATGGAAGAAAGAGGATTAAAAAACAAAGACCTTGAACCTATTATTGGCAGTAAAGGACACGTTTCATCTATTCTATCCGGGCGAAGGGAAATAACCCTGAAAATGGCGCAACGGTTAAAAGATTATTTCCATCTGCCAGCCGAAATATTTTTGCATACAGCATAAAAGACATAAAACTATATTTTAGGTTATCACAAAGGAAATTTTGAAGTGCAGTTTTAGCACCTCTAACAAAATGGTTCAGTATTTAAAGCATAAAATACAATGTATAGTAAATTCAATATTATTAATCCTGAAGCTGCTTTAAAGGCATTCACTGATTTTGAATGTGGCAAAACTTATGGAATAGAACTAAAAAGTAAGGACTTTGAAATTACACAAGAGGAAATGAAACCGTTTCCGGATTTTGAGCCACCAGTTAACAGTGAAACAGGCGCAAAATTCCCTTTTTGTTGTAAAAACCACATTGAAATTTTTAAAGCGGCAACAGATTTTTATCAAAAATTCCCTAATTGTTGTGAACATCATAAAAAACTATTAACTGCAAATTGGTTTGATAAAAAGAATTATGCTTACGTGCCAGAAAAGGTGGTGAATACTATTCAGTACACTTTTCACTGCATTTCAAAATGTTTTGAAAATGATAATTGGTATAATGAAATAACTGATTACATAAGCGAAACAGTAAAAAGTTATGGACACTTCCCTGATGGATTTGGCGAACCAGCCGGATTAAAAATTTACCTGCCTACGATAGAACACAACATAAAAGTTTTAAAAGAAATTCCCGAAAACAAAAGGGCGAAACTTATTGAATTTGTAAAAAAGATTAGTAACCCCGAAATATCAAAAAAGGAACTTCCCAGCCTAAATATTTTAATTAATAAATACCAAAAATGGTTAAAAATATTTCCGTTTGATTTACCATTTTTTAGCCATTTAAAACCACACTTTGAAAATCAATTACCAATTTTAAAAGGTGAGCCAATTACAAATCTTTATACAAATAGAGTAGCTTTTAAAACCAGAACAGAAAAGGAATTGATTGAATTTTTGATTGAATTAACTGAAAGCATTATAACCGAAATAAACACTTTAACATTAAATAAAAATGGAACTATTACAGATATTCAAAAAACAACCCTTGACCTATTGAACGAAAACAGGAACCTGGAGTTAAAAGAGTTGAAATTAAAGCCCAAAGATGAAAGCCAGCAATACATTAAACTATTAAAGAAATGGTTTGAAGGTGAAAAGAAATACTGTAATGAATTAAAGCAGATTTTAAAAGATACACCACAAAAAAAAGAAACAGGGAATCTTATTAAAGTACCTACCAAAAGCATAGCTACAAAAAGCAAATTAGAATTTACAAAAGATAAATTAAGAGCGACTGTTTTAGAACTTGCAAACCTAAACGGATATGAAAACCCTTCCACATATTTAGATGAATTATTACAGGATGTAGAACAATTCAATGACTTTGAGTTTAAATGTAATTTCTTTTTGAACATACACTGTTTATGCAAAGAAAATATTGAAAAATTTTGGAGCGAAGGGCACCGGAAAGATATTTCAACATGGTTTAAGAAAGCTCATTTTAATCCACAAAAAACAATAAGAGTTGAAACATTGGATAACGGTAAACCTAACCCGATTAATGTAGATTTATTTTCAACAACGTGGGAACCACCTCAACAAATCGAAACAAAGAAAATAATTAAAGCCCCTGTAATTGCCCTGTTTTGTTTCATCATTAATGATGCTGAAATAATTAAAAAAGATGAAACGGAAAGTAATGAAACATATTCCAAAAGAGTGTGTAAGACATTTGATTTAACTCATACAGTTAGGGTAAGTAAAGGATTTTGGAATAGTAAAAACAAAAGAAACTTAGATAAAGTAAAAGAACTGATTTTACCTAAACTGAATAAAGAGGTAAATCAAAAACTTACTAATTATTTTAATAATAAACAACAACAAAAACAAAAGTTGTACGCTTAAAAGTACGTACCAAAAAACGTACTTGCCTTGTTTGGTACGCAAACTTTGTGCTTAACAAAACACAAAGAAAATGCAAGCGGTTACAATTACACAAATTACAGCCCCCGAACTTCAGGAACTTATTGAAAGTTCTTTAAAGAAAATCTTAAATTCAAAAGCAAAAGAACCACAGCCGGAAACCGACCAATGGTTTGACCTTTCCGAACTTTGCGAATACTTGCCGGACAAACCAGCTAAAGCCACCGTTTACGGTTATGTTTCCGCAAACGCAATTCCATGCCATAAGGGAGCCAAAAAATTAAGGTTCTTAAAATCTGAAATTGATAATTGGTTAAAGAGTGGCAAGAAAAAAACTATTTCCGAAATAAATGCGGATGCAAATGATTATTTAACCAATAAAAAAGGAGGTTGTAATGCCTAAGCAAAACAACCCCCAGCATAAAAGACAGGACAAAGATAACATTTATAAATGCCAGTTTGAAACGGTTTATAAAGAGTTTTTTAAAGAGCCGCAAACTATGAAAATGTTATCTGTAAAGGCTAACATTGACCGTGCAAATATTTGTTGGTATTGCAGGGATTTGCGCAAAGCTAAAAGACTTGCAGCCGTTAAAAAAGGTATTTGTTCCATAACGAAACATAAAGCAACCTATTGGACAACGAACCCGAACTTGTTTCCTATTTCATCACAATTAAAAATGTTTTGAAATGGAACAGATAATATTTGATGACACACTTTTATTAAACCCGGAAACATTCCTGAACCATAAAGAAGAACTTTTAAAAGATGCTGCAATTTCTTTGCATGAACACAAGGACGTTTTAAAAAATCTATTGAGCGAATTAGAGCCGTTGGATTTTGTTTCTATAATTAAGCCCGAAGCGGAAAAATTAATGAAGGAATATAACGCAATCATTGAAGCATACGAAAGCGGCAATAAAGAACTTCATAAAAAGCTGAATGAACCAAAGGGCAAAGAAGAAACCAGCCGGGCGTTGGAAATTGAATTGAAGTTAAAAGCAATTCGTAAAGAAATAAAGCAAAAGCATTACGTTGTATGTATCATTACGGAATTGTTGAAAATTGCCGAAAATAGTAAATGGAATTTGTGCAAATGTTATGACTACGTTTATGTTTATAACGGTGCATTTTGGAAGCAGCTTAGTAAAGATGACCTGAAATATTTTTTAGGCGAAGCAGCTATAAAATTTGGTTATCCCGTAATAGATGCAAAGCACCATTTATTTAAAGATGAATTATTAAAGCAGTTTGTAACACAAGCCCACCTACCAACACCGGAACATAGCCCGGATAAAATTTTAATTAATCTTAAAAACGGAACCTTTGAATTTATTGGGAGCATGTGGAACTTGAAAGCATTTGACCCAAAAGATTTTTTAACCTACCAGTTACCATTTGCTTATAATCCTGGAGCCGTTTGCCCTTTGTTTGATAACTACATTGAAAAGGTTTTGCCCGACATTGAAAGCCGCTTGATATTACAGGAATTTAGCGGATTTATTTTTACAAAGCTTAATCTTGAAAAATGCCTAATTCTTACAGGCGGCGGCTCTAATGGCAAAAGTGTTTTCTTTAATATTCTTACTGCATTAATCGGAAAAGAAAATACTCTTACCTACTCAATGGGTTTATTTAACCATGAATACAACCGGGCAAGGCTTACAAATGTTTTATTGAATTATAGTAGCGAAAAAGGAACGGATTTGAATGTAGAAACTTTCAAAGCATTAATAAGCGGCGAACCATTACAGGCAAGGGAGCCATACGGTAAGCCATTCAGCATAAATAATAAAGTTAAGTTCATAATGAACTGTAATGAACTGCCAAAGGAAACAGAAAGCACCGAAGCATATTTCAGGCGGTACATGATTATTCCATTTGATGTAAAAATTTCCGAAGCCGAAAGGGACATAAACCTTGCTGAAAACATTATCAAAAATGAATTGGCAAGCGTTTTTAATTGGTTATTAGTTGGACTTGAAAGACTTGTTAAGAATAAAAAATTTACCGAAAGTGAAAAGGTTAATCATGCCTTAGCTGAATTTAAAAGGCAAGCGGATAACGTGGCAGTATTTATTGATGAATATGAATATAAACCATGTTCCCAAAGAAAAAAGGCACTTACTGAACTGTATGGATATTATAAAAATTATTGCAGCGAAAATGGTTATAAGGCATTAGGGAAAAATAATTTTTCAAACAGATTAGAAAGCAAGGGGTTTGAAGCCACCCGGTTAAACGATGGAGCGAAAGGATTTTTTTTAGGAGTTCAAGCACTTGAATTTTAATTAATGACCACAAAAAAAAGTATGTGTTTAAGATGTTCAGTTTTTCAGTTTTTCAGATTTACAAAAAGCAAAAACTGAATTTCTGAATTTCTGAACATTCAAAACATACATTTTATTTTAAAGAAAATGAATGATTACCGTTACATATTAGATGCAAAAAGTAAAAAGTTCCTTTGCCCTGAATGCAATAAAAGAACTTTGGTAAAATACATTGATACCACCACCAGCGAATACTTGCCCGACCATTACGGGCGTTGCGACAGAGAAATAAAATGTAACTATCATTTGAACCCTTATAAAGATGGATTTGCAAAAATGATTTGGGAGCAGGAAAACGGAAAGGACTTAACAAAACTTAACATTGCAGTAAACTTTCAAAAGAAGCAATTAACACCATACCGGGAACAGCCAAAGCAGGAAATTAAAGAACCTGTTTTTATTCCTTTTGAAATATTAAAAGCCATCCGGAAAGGATATGAACAAAATACTTTCATTCAAAACTTATTACACCGGGTCAAATTTCCGTTTGATGCAAAAGATATTGAGCAGGTAATAAAGATGTATCATTTAGGAACGATTTGTAAAGGTTATAGAAGTGGTGCAATTACATTTCCTTTCATTGATAGTAACGGAAATATCCGGGCAATACAGGCAAAACAATTTGATGAAACAAACCACACTACCAGCACCGACTTTTTGCACACAATCTTAAAGAACCACTACACCAATGAAGACAAACTTTTACCGGATTGGTTAAACGCTTATTTATTGAATGATACAAAGGTTTCCTGCCTGTTTGGTGAACACCTGTTAAGTAAGTATCAAACAAATCCTATTGCCTTAGTAGAAGCCCCAAAGACGGCAATAATAGGAACTTTGTATTTTGGTTTACCGGACAATTCTAAAAATTTTCTTTGGTTAGCGGTTTACAATCTTAGTAGTTTAACTGCAAAAAGATGCAAAATATTGCAAGGGCGCAAAGTCTTATTGTTCCCGGATTTAAACGCTTATGAAAATTGGAGCAACAAGGCAAAGCAGTTTCAAAAAGAATTGCCGGGAACAACTTTTAAAGTATCTGATTTAATCCAAAATCTTGCAACCATAGAAGATAAAGAAAAGGGTTTTGATATTGCCGACCTGTTAACACGAATGGACTGGAAAGAGTTTAGGGAACCGGAACAGCCCGAACAGATTGAAGAAACAAAACTGAACAAAACTGAACACTTAAAAAAGGCTTTTATTTTTCCTGAACAGGTTGTAAGTATGGAAAAAGAAAGTCATAAATCGGAACAATACAAAGAACCTATTTTAAAACGTGAAGACTGGACACCGGAACTTATTGAATTTGAGAACTATTTTAAAATGGTATCATTCCCGGCAATGGTGCAGTTAAACAAAGCTGCAAAAATTACAAACGTTCCTTTATTCATTGATACACATTTTCAAACACTAAATAATTACAACGGAAACAAAACTTTCCTTCCTTACCTGAACAGGTTAAGGAATTTAAAACAATTACTAACCACAAATTAAAAACAGTTATGAAAGCAGAAATTAAAAAAGAGCAATTTATTTCTTTGAGGATTGAAGGCAAAAGCTATGATGAAATAGCAAAAGCCCTATGCGTTCAAATGCCTAACCTTATTGAATGGAATAAAGATAAAAACACCCGAAAAGCAATTAACGAAGGTTTAGCCATTAGATTAAATGATGAAGTTAGAACCCTTCAAATGGGAAAACAAAACCGCCTTTCCGCAATGCTTAAAATTTATAAAAAAGTAATTGAGGAAATAGAGAAAAGAGATTTAGAAGATATTCCAACAGATAAGCTCATACAACTTTCTGTATTATTGAACCATAAAATAAATGACCAGAATAAAAGTGTAGAGATTGGAACCAATGAAACTTTTGTAAGTTTTGGCGAGGGGGATTATTTTAACCTTAATATTTTGGAATAAAGATGTACAGGTTAATAATTCACGTTTATTTCACGACATGAACCGGACTATTTTGTATTATCTTCTTTAATGATTTAGGTTTCATTTTTCAAAATAAATTTAAATGCCAAAGTATTCAACCTTTCCAACTTTATTTAATCAGTTATTACAATTCAGTACAAAGGATTTAAAAGCATTGAAATATTTTAATGGGCTTTCTTATAAAGGCGGCGTTATAAATTGGGAACGGAATAAACAAACCACAGCCAGCATAAGCATTAAAGTAAATACCATTTCAGATAATCCATTTATTGAATTGGATTACAAAGCGAATGATAAGCCATTGAATTATAAAATTAATCTTGTTTCAATCCCTTCCAATTTGGGTAAGGGGATTGTTTGGTATTTCATTTGCCCAAATACCGGGCGAAAATGCAGAAAGTTGTATTTAGCCAATGAATATTTTGTTTCCCGGTATGCCTTCATTAATGTCATGTATGAGAAACAAACCGAAAGCCATAAATGGAGAAATTGGCGCAAAACCATTGGTAAGGTATGTGAATCTGAAAAGCTGTTTGAACAGATAGAAAGCAAATATTTTAAACGCTCTTATGGCGGCCAACCCACAAAACGGTTTATAAAACTTTGGACACAAATTAAGGCAGCGGAAAAAATTTCAGAAAGCGGAATGATGAATATTTTTAAATTATAAAACCGGGAAAATAGTTTATAAAATAAACATTATAAAACTTTTGAAAACCGTTTAGAGTGGTTTATGTTAATAGTAATTGAGCAGCATACATTACTAAATCTGTAAAAGAATAAATATATTTGAAAAAAAAGTCATGAAAATCTTATTAACTACATTTTTGCTTATATCAATTGTCGGAGCATTTGCGCAAACTCCAAACCTACCAATTGACAGCACTACCCATTTAATTACTTATTCCGGAATTGTGAATGTTGCAGGGAATAAAGACGAATTATATTCAAGAGCAAGAGAGTGGTTTGCCAAAACTTATAAGTCTGCTCAAAATGTTATTCAGATGGACACAAAAGATAAAATTGTAGGAAAGGCATTAATGCAGGTATATTATAAAGGCGGTGATTATGGGTACATTAATTATACAATATCAATTTATTTAAAAGATGGAAAATACAAATATGAGATTACAGACTTTTACCATAAGGGAGAAGTTAGGACTGGCGGAGTTTATGTTGGAAATAGATATTTTGAAACTCCAGACATTCCCGATTACGGAGCCTGTGAAGAAATGATGCATGAAAAAAAGAAACACGCTCAAAAAGTATTTAATTCATTAATCACCCAAATGGATGAAAATATTAAACCTTTGATTGCAAGCATGAATGAAAGCATGAACAAACAAATTGCAAAGAAAGACGATTTTTAAAACTACAAAACCAAACTTTGCTGCCACGTAAAACATTTATATTCTTATTTTTTGACGGAGGCATATTGCCGGATTTTTTTTGTGTTACAATAGATGGGCAAAAAGGTTACTTTTTAGAAACTTTTGTACCCTATTTGTACCTTGACTGTTTGAAAGTATTATAAACACTGCATAATTACTTTTTGTATCGGAAAGTGACACCGAATAAAGTGGTCCAATCTCAAACAACAATCCCTATAGCCATTATAGCCATCGGGATCAGAATCTACTTTTGTTCTGAAATAATGAATGCTTTAGGCGAATCTCTTTTTCACATCATGAACTACACCTTCAATATTATCGCGGATGTCAGTGGCCTTATCTTTATAATCGGAAGCCGTTCGTTCTAACTGCTGTTTATATTTTTTAGCTTTTCTCTTCAGTTTTCTCCTGGTTTTATACCCTTCCTCAGGAGCCATCAGTATTCCCGTGACTGCACCGGCGGTAAATCCCGTAATCAATAGTAGCATTGCATTTGATAGTTTCATATTAATGAGTTTTGAGTGTTATGCAACGTGTAATTCAAAAACATTGCCAGTAAATCGCTATACAGAAATAATTTTGTCTTTTATAACATTTTGCCAGAAACTATTTGTCATACGTGGATTGCTGTATCAGGATATTTTATAAGAACCGGTAAACGTGGCTTGTTCAACATTGATTCGATCGTTACCGGTTTTCGGTTGTGAAACAAGTGAAAACTCAAGCTGAGTCGACGTTTCATTAGAAATATAATGGTTTTTCGTGGCGTCTTGCTGTTCAAGAATCATTTCTTTTTTACCCTCATAATAGAATGTAGCAGCGCCTTTCCGTATAAACAACAATTGTTGTGCTTTAGAATGAAAATGTAATCTCTCTTTTGCGCCAGCAGGTATCTTTTCCTGCTTTACAGATATGGCTGGTGTGTCCACTAATATCCAATTGTTGCAATTATTTCCCCATTGGTAGCAATTTGCAGTTTCTTTGTCGATGAGTTTTAATTTCTGGTTTAATGTAGGAAATGTCAATTTGAGAATTAAAAGTAGAAATAAAAGGTTCTATTAACAAAATATATAAATGCCGTAATTCAGCGGTCGTGGTTGAAAATTAATTTCTGGTCAAGCAGATAAGGATTGCATCGCGTTATCTATACCCAACTCAAAACGAATTAACTTCATTTTTAATTATCATTCCTTTGTTTTATAATTACCTTCGCGGGAATTTTAAAAAAATAAGCTATTATTTCTTCAGCTAAAATATACGACCAGACAATAAAGTATGTTGGGACCATCAATAATTGGCGTAAAAAAAGAATTTCTAATGCTAATTTTTTAATTTTAGCGGCAGCGGCAGTAGGTATTTTAGGGGGCATTGCTTCTTCTGTTTTGAAAGAGCTCACGCATTATGTGGCCAATTTTCTTCAAAATGATCTGCATTGGGAGTATAAATATTATCTCTACTTTTTCTTTCCACTAATAGGTATTTTTCTTACGGTTTTTTATATACGTATTTTTATCCGACGGAGTAAATTTCATCATGGAATTCCACCAATAATATATGCTGTTTCGCATGGCTCGAGTAAACTTGATTTTCATAATATTTATAGCCAGATTATTTCAAGCGCACTTACCGTAGGGCTTGGTGGTTCGGCAGGGCTTGAGGCCCCGGCAGTGGCCAGTGGTGCCGCTATTGGTTCTAATATTGGCCGTTTCTTTGGCTTAAATTATAGAGAGACCACATTGTTATTGGCATGCGGCGCCGGCGCGGGAATAGCGGGCGCGTTCAATAGTCCGATAACAGGGATGATCTTTGCAATTGAAGTATTCCTGCCTGAATTTTCTATTCCTGCAGTGATACCACTATTGATTGCATCAGCCATCTCTTCAGTGGTTTCACAGCTTATTGTAAGTAAGCCTCTGTTTGTATTGGTTACGAGCGGATGGACAGTGCAGGCGTTTTGGTATTACATTCTGCTCGGCATTCTTGGTGGCATTTACTCAATTTATTTCAGCAGATTAAATTCTTATATTCATAGCGTTTTTGCCAAAATAAAAAACAAGTATAATAAAGTATGGATCGGCGGAATTATTTTAGGGGCCATGATTGCGCTGATGCCAGCGTTATATGGCGAAGGATATATTACAATACAGAAATTATTGGATGGTAATTATCAATCCCTTTTGGCAAATAGCTTATTTCCGAAATATCAAACAATAGCATGGGTTTTAGTACTTTTTGCAGGCCTCTCGCTTGTAGGAAAATCTTTTGCATGTGCGATTACTATGAGTGCAGGCGGCAATGGCGGTATGTTTGGCCCCAGTGTGGTAGTCGGCGGGTTGTTTGGTTTTGTTTTTGCTTTTGGCCTTAACCAAACGGGACTGGTACATCTTGATGTTACCAATTTTATTATTGCCGGGATGGCTACTTCCATCAGTGGCATGATGCACGCGCCTTTAACAGGTGTTTTTCTGGCGGCAGAAATTACCGGTGGTTATTCGCTGATGGTTCCTTTAATGATCGTTTCTGCTATTTCTTATTTTATCAATAAAAAGGCTTTAAAATATTCTATTTATACCAAGGAACTTGCTGAACATGGTGAACTTGTAACGCAGGAAGACAGGGATCATGAAGTGCTGAGAAGAATCAAATTAAAATATCTTGTAGAAACGGATTTTGTTATTCTTCACCCTTCCGAAACTCCCAAAAGCAGAAGTGCTGACATAGTACATACTACCAGGAATGTTTTTCCTGTCGTTACAGAGAAAGGAGAATTATTTGGTGTATTATTTAGTGATCAATTACTGGAGCTGCTTGTTAGCACTAAAGCAGAGGATCAAAACCGTTTAATAAAAGATATAGCCCAGCCTCCTGATAAAACAATTGATATTAATACTTCTATGTACGATGTTATGAGAATAATGGATAGTCATGATACGCGCATTCTTCCTGTAGTGGACGCTAACAATACCTATCTTGGATTTGTTACCAAAAACGGAATCTTTAATAAGTATCGTCATATTCTGAAGCGGCAGGAAGAAAATACGAAGTACTAACACAACACCCGAATATCTTGAATTGGGCACGTCAATTTAAGCAGTGAACCAACTTTTAAAGCAAATTCTTATTCAGTTTTTTCTGAATGATTTCTTTTCATTTTATCTTTTATTTCCACACTTTTAAAACTGGCTTTCAAAAGCATGAAGTCGTTTCTAATTACCATAGAGTTTATTGATAATAATTCGTTGGAACTTTAGGAATTTATCATTTGGGCTATCGAATCTTTAAGTTTGAAATATTCGATCGTTTCAATTCATTTATCAACCCGCAGGGTATACCAAATGAACTCATATTTAACCGGGCTTCTATATATTTTTATTTGTAAATTTGAGTGAGTAACAAATTTTTCTTGCCAATATTTTTAAAATGAAACTAAAATATTTGATTGTAGTATTGGGACTTCTACCATTTCTAAGTTGTAACACTTCTTCTTCCTCTTCTTCGGGTACTACTAACCGTGATGGCTGGCAAAATTTATTTAACGGCAAAAATTTAGACGGTTGGCATCAACTTAACGGCCACGCTAAATATGCCGTGGAAGACACCGAAATTGTAGGAACTACGGTTCCTAATACGCCTAATTCATTTCTCGTTACTGATCAACAATACGGCGATTTTTTTTAGATGTAGATTTAAAAGTAGACACCGCTATGAATTCGGGAATCCAGATCAGGAGCGAAAGTTCACCGGATTATAATAATGGTCGTGTTCACGGTTACCAGGTAGAAATTGACCCATCCAAGAGAGCATGGAGCGGCGGTATATATGATGAAGCAAGACGCGGCTGGCTTTATCCGCTGGAATTAAACCCCGGTGCTAAAAGCGCTTTTAAAAATGGCGAATGGAATCATTATCATATTGAGTGCATCGGTAATAATATTCGTACATGGGCCAATGGCGTACCCGCTGCTAACCTGGTGGATAGTATAACACGCAAAGGATTTATTGCTTTGCAGGTATATCAGATATCCGATTCATCGCAGGCTGGAGAGCAAATACGTTGGAAAAATATACGGATAAAAACAGGAGATTTAAAAGCCAGTCCTGATGACAGCATTTTCGTCGTGAATCTTATTCCAAATACTTTAACCGAACAGGAAAAGAGAAATGGCTTTTCGCTTTTATGGGATGGCAAAACATCCAATGGATGGAGAGGACTTGGTGAGGATCATTTCCCTGATTCGGGTTGGGTAATGCAAGATGGCGTATTAACTGTGCTGCCATCGAATGGCCGGCAGGAAGGTTTGGGCGGGGATATCATTACAGATAAGATATATGACGCTTTTGAAATGCAATTCGAATTTAAATTAACTCCGGCCGCAAACAGTGGCGTAAAATATTTTGTGAAAGAGACTTATGATACGCACGGTATGTCCGGCATCGGGCTCGAATACCAGGTGCTGGATGATTCACTTCATCCCGATGCAAAACTTGGACGAAATTTCGATCGCACTACCTCTTCTTTGTATGATCTGATCCCAAGAAATAATATCCCGGCCGCACTGAAACCCGTTGGTGAATGGAACCGCGGAAGAATCATTGTTTATCCTGATAATCGCGTGGAACACTGGCTGAATGGTTACAAGATGATTTCTTATCAGCGGGAATCAGACGAATTTAAACATCTTGTGGCAATCAGTAAATACAAAAACTGGAAGAATTTTGGATTGTGGGATAAAGGACATATCCTTCTCCAGGATCATGGTGATAAAGTTTCTTTCAGAAGTATCAAAATGAAGGAACTGAAATAATCGGCTCTCTTCTTTATAATATTTAAAAAAAATAGTCATGTCTTCAAGAAGAAATTTTATCAGAAACGCAACGCTCGGCGTGGCAACTGCAACATTAGCACCTTTGGTTAATAAGAGTGAATCATTTTATCGTGATGAATTTGAACATTCAAAAGATCTTCCCCTCGGGATTGCGGATTGGACATTTGTAAATTTTGATATTCCTCAATCTATCCAGATGATGCAGCGGCTGGATATTCACCACATGACTATCAAAAATTTCCATCTGCCTTATGATAGTACCAAAGAAAAAATTGATGAAGTAATAAAGCAATACAAAGATGGCGGTATCAGTATTTACGGCGTGGGTGTTATCTACATGAAAAACAAAGATGAAGTGGACCAGGCTTTTGAATATGCCAAGAAAGCAGGCGTCTCACTTATTATCGGCGTGCCTGAGCACGACCAGATTGATTATGTAGAACAAAAAGTAAAATCGTATAACATAAAGCTTGCCATTCATAACCACGGGCCGGAAGATAAGATGTATCCCAGTCCGCAAATAGCTTATGATCTGATCAAAAATCAAGATTCGCGTATGGGACTTTGTCGTGATATTGGCCACGCACAACGTGCCGGTGTCGACCCTGCAAAAGCGGTTTTGAAATATAACAAACGAATATTCGATATGCACATCAAGGATGTAACAAATGCGGCGCAAGACGGAGAAGCAATTGAGGCAGGAAGAGGTATTATTGATTTCCCGGCGTTAGTGAAGGCCCTGCGCAAAATAAAATATCCGGGCCATTGTGGTATCGAATATGAAAAAGACATGAAAGACCCATTACCCGGAATCGCCGAGTCGGTAGGATATTTTAAAGGCGTAAAAGACGGGGTAGCGTAGAATAGCTCAACGCTTTTACGCTGAAAAGTTGAAGGCTCCATGCATCATAAGTTGACAATAGAAATTTGGATTAAATGTTTGTTTACTGTTACAACAAACGCAAGGATCAACTTTACAAGTTCATAAATATTTTTTCCGAATTTCGTTAGACCTTTACGCTTCGAAAAAGCCAATCAATATTTTTTTAACCCACATGAAAGAATACCATTTGAAATCCATCTCCTTTCTTTTTTTAGCATTCGTATCGGTCCTGTTAGTTTTAAATTTCGGATGCAATTCAGGAAATAGTTCTAAAAATGAAAATCTTACCAAAGAAGAGCTCAGGAAAAAATTAGACAAAAAAGAATCGTCGGTAATCGCGGCTTCAGAAACGTTAACGCATTTTGTGTTGGAAAAAAAATCAACATTCAGTTAGCTGCATTCGAGCCAATGATAAGCGCGCCTGTAGCGGCGAGTTTCGATAAGCAAGGCAGACTGTGGGTAGTAGAAATGAATGCCTATATGCCTGATACTTCCGGCAATGGCGAACAGGAACCCATTGGAAAAATCGTGATCCTGGAAGATGAAAATCACGACGGCGTATTCGACACCCGTACCGTTTTTATGGATTCGCTGGTGATGCCTCGCGGCCTTTGTTTATTTGATGATGGCATCCTGGTAGCCGAACCGCCTAACTTATGGTTTGTAGAAAAGAATGGTGACAAGGCGGGTCAGAAGTTTTTGGTGGACAGCAATTATGCGGAAGGCGGTAATGTAGAGCATCAACCCAACGGTTTGCTACGCGGACTGGATAACTGGATTTATAATGCAAAATCGGCTAACCGTTACCGTAGGGTTGGTAAAAATAAGTGGCTAAAAGAACACACGCATTTTCGTGGACAATGGGGTATCTCACAGGATGAATATGGCAGGTTTTATTACAACACCAATTCGTTTAATTTACTCGGCGATTATTTTGCACCATCATTGGGTGCCGATAATCCACATCAGCAAAAAGTAGCCGGCTACGTAGAAGGTATTGTTTCTGATAACAGCGTATTTCCCATACATGCCACGCCAGGCGTGAACCGTGGTTATATGAAAGGTGTACTGGACGATAGCCTTCGGCTTCTTGATTTTACAGCAGCGTGCGCACCGGTTCTTTTTAACAGCGATGCGTTTGGCAAGGATTATTATGATAATGTGTTTGTTGCTGAGCCTGCTGGTAATTTGATAAAACGTGATGTGCTGACCTTTTCTGCTGATTCTACCACAGGAAAAGAAGCCTATCACGATAAGGAATTTCTTGCAAGTAATGACGAACGTTTCCGTCCGGTCAATTTATATGTAGGCCCCGATGGTGCTTTGTATGTGATAGATATGTACCGTGGTATTATCCAACACAAGACTTACCTGACGCCTTATCTGGCCGGCGAAGCCATGGCAAGAGGTTTGGAAACGCCACTCAATTGCGGGCGTATTTATCGAGTAACGCGCGAAGGGGCTAATTTAATAACGCCTGTTTTTAATGACAATAATGATTCATTATTGTCCTATCTTAATAGTTCCAATCAATGGTTAAGAGAGACGGCTCATAATTTTATTTTCGATAAACAACTTGCCACTCTTAGTCCTGCGCTTCACAAGATGCTGAAAAGCGATAACAATGAAATCGGAAAAATAAATGCCCTCTGGGTTTTGGAAGGATTGCATAAGCTGCATAATAGTGATTTGGAAGAAATCTGGGCCCGTTCGTCCCCCACAATGAAACAACAGATATTAACTGCCGCTATCGCTATTATGAGCAACAAACAAGATGTGGACTTTTGGCTTCATAAATACAAATCAATGATGGATGAAAACAATCCCGGTGCTGGTCCTTATCTTGCTTATCTTGGTGCAGCCACGATGAAATATTCTTCATCAGCAAGAGATTTATTGATCAACATTATAAAAAAATACCCCGATAATCCTTATGTGACAGACGCGGTGATTAGCGGAGTTAAAGATAAAGAAAAGTCTTTCTTGGCGCTTTATACACAAGACATGAAAGATACTTCCGGTTTATTTGCGAAGGAGTTGAATAGAGTGATAAATAATGCTGAAAAGCAAAGGCTTGCTGCTATTGCTAATAAAAAAATGGATAAAGATTTAATAGCAGGCAGGGTATTGTTTGAAATAAATTGCCGGGTATGCCATGGAGTGGATGGTGCTGGAATAAAAGGATTGGGTGCTCCATTAGATGGTTCAAACTGGGTACAGGGCGATAAGAATAAAATACTCTCCATTGTATTGTACGGACTTGCCGGGCCGGTAAAAGTTGGCGACAAAACGTTTGCCCCGCCTGATGTTGGTGAGGCCATGCCGGGCATGAGCACCAATGATAAATTAGGCGATAAGGAAATTGCACTAATCGTTTCTTATGTCAGGAATGCATGGGGTAATCAAGCAAGTAAAGTGAAGGATGATGATGTGAAAATAATTCGTGAAAAATATCACGGGCGCGTAGAACCTTTTACTATGAAGGAATTAATGCATTAATGATTGTCTTCAGTAACAAACATTTATTGACGATTCTTATCTGGTAGCTGAAAACAGGAATCTTTCTTTTTAATTTGTTTACTGGTGGCTAAGGGTGTCGAAGAAAAAAGAAAATCTTGAGGCTGTCGAAAAACTAAAAGACATTGCAGATATGAAAAATGAAATAGCAAAAAAATTTAAAGACTTATTTGGAACCGAGCCACTTATTGTATGCTCTCCCGGACGCATCAACATTATTGGCGAACACACAGATTACAATAACGGTTTTGTGTTACCGGCATCTATTGACAAAGCGGCTTATCTCGCCATCGCTTTGCGCAACGATGATGAGATACATTTAAGAGCAGAAGACCTTAATGAAACATTTTCTACCACCATACAGGAAATGAAACCTGTGGGCGATATCAGTTGGCCGAATTATATCCTTGGTTCGGTGGCGCAGTTTATAAAAAAAGGAATTCCTTTAAAAGGGTTTAATGCACTACTTACCAGCGACGTGCCGATCGGCGCCGGCCTTTCTTCGTCCGCGGCCGTGGAATGTGCTACCACCTTTGCTCTGAACGAATTATTTAAAACTAAACTTGGTCGGGTTGAGATGGTAAAAATGTCTCAAACGGCAGAGCACGAATATGCTGGTGTGATGTGTGGCATTATGGATCAGTTTGCTTCTATGATGGGAAAGAAAGATCATGTGATAAAATTGGATTGCCGTTCGTTGGAATACGAGTACGTTCCTTTTAAACTGGAAGGCATCAAAATATTATTGCTGGATACTAACGTAAAACATTCTCTCGCTTCGTCGGAATACAACACCCGCCGTAAAGAATGCGCACAGGCAGTGGAGTGGATCAAAGAACACGAGCCAAATGTAGATTCCCTGCGGGATGTAACGGAAGAGATGCTTGATAAATATGTATTGCCAAAAGATCAGTTGATTGATAAGAGAAGCCGTTTTGTGGTGCAGGAAATAAGTCGTTTGCAAAAAGCCTGTGAAGATCTAAAACGAGGAGACATAGCCGCAATGGGTAAAAAAATGTTTGCTACGCATGATGGGCTTTCTGAAATGTATTCCGTGAGCTGTGACGAACTGGATTACCTAATTAATTTTGTAAGAACTAACGATGCAGTGATTGGTGCGCGCATGATGGGCGGTGGCTTTGGCGGCTGCACCATTAATCTTGTAAAAGAAGAAGCAATAGCTGGATTAATAAAAGACCTGTCGGCTCAATATGAAAAACATAGCGGTAAGAAGTTGAGTGCTTATGTTGTTTCTATCAGTGATGGCACGGAAATCATATAACTTGGCCGGTAAGAAAATAGCGAAACAAAACATCAATGTTCAAGATTAATAAAAAGAAAAGCCATGATTGAACAATCTGTCATTGATCTCGCCAAAAGGATAAAAGCAATTGCAGATACCGGATTGTTATATACCTCCGATGATTTTGATAAGGAGCGTTATGCAGAATTGAAACTGATTGGTGAAAAATTATTGGGCCAACAATTAAATGTAACGCTTGAAAAAATAAATAGTTTTTTTAACAAATGCATTGATTATCCCACGCCAAAAGTAGATGTAAGGGTATTGGTTTTAAACAGCCAAAAGCAAATTTTGATGGTGCAGGAAAAATCGGATAGCAAATGGTCACTGCCCGGTGGTTGGGCAGATATTGGAAAGGCCCCTTCGGAGGTGGCCATAGGAGAAGTATTTGAAGAAACCGGTTTGAAAATAACTTGCAAATGTTTGTCGGCGGTTTTTGATAAACGAATGCACGCGCATCCTCCACAACCATATTATGTTTATAAAATGGTTTTTTATGGTGAGCTTATCTCAACGGACGAAAATCTTCTGAAACCTGCTTTTGATGTGCTGGACGTTTCCTGGTTTGCTGTTGGCGATCTTCCACCCCTTTCGACAGACAGAATACTATCTTCGCAAATAGAGATTATTTATAAAAATATTATGGATCAAAAATTTACAACGATTTTCGACTAGTTATGAAAGAGGCATTTAATTTAAAAGAACATTCTCATACCCGGTTGAATATTTTAACCGGCGATTGGATATTGGTATCGCCACATCGTATGAAGAGGCCATGGCAAGGAAAAGTAGAAGACCTTCCAAAAGAAAACAGACCTGAGTATGATCCCAAATGTTATCTGTGCCCCGGCAATAAAAGATCGGACGGGAGCGTAAATCCTGACTACAAAGATTCATTTGTATTTACCAATGATTTTTCTTCTTTGTTATCGGATACGCCAGCAGGAGAAGTGAACGAAGGAAATCTTTTGGTGGCATCAAACGAAAGTGGAATTTGCAAAGTGATTTGTTTTTCTCCGCGTCATGATCTGACATTACCACAGATGGGCATAGATGAAATCGTGAATTTGATTGAAGTTTGGCAACATGAATTTTCAGAAATAGCAAAAACGTCTTCTATAAAATACATCCAAATATTTGAAAATAAAGGTGAACTGATGGGTTGTAGTAATCCTCATCCGCATGGACAGATATGGTCTTCTTCCTCTATTCCACTGGAGCTTTCAAAAGAAACCCAACAGCAAAAAAAATATTTTGATACACATGGTAGAAGTTTGCTTTCTGATTATGTGGAGTTAGAATTAAAAAAGCAGGAAAGGGTTGTTTTGGAAAATGAACACTTCGTAGCATTGGTTCCATTCTGGGCCGTGTGGCCTTATGAAATAATGATTGTAAGTAAAAGGCATGTGCATGATGTTACACAATTTAATGATGAAGAAAAGAAATCACTTGCAGAAATATTAAAGCAATTAACGGCTAAGTACGATAACCTTTTTGAAATATCTTTCCCGTATTCAGCGGGCATGCACCAGGCACCAGTAAACGATGGGCCGCATCCGGAATGGCATTGGCATTTTCATTTCTTTCCGCCATTGTTGCGTTCGGCCACGGTTAAAAAGTTTATGGTAGGCTATGAAATGCTGGCAAACCCTCAGCGCGATATAACTGCAGAAAGCGCGGCGGACAAACTAAAATCTTTAAGCGATATTCATTTTTCACAACAATAAAATAATTTATGAGCAACAAGAAAATATTGGTGACGGGCGGTCTGGGCTTTATTGGGTCGCATACTTCTGGAGCGCTTATCAAAGCTGGCTTTGAAGTAGTGATCATTGATGACCTAAGTAATTCGCAATTATTTATTTTAGATAATATTAAAAAGATATCCGGCGTAAAGCCAGCGTTCTATAAAATAGATATGAAGGAGCTAGATAAGCTTGCAGATTTTTTCAACACTGAAAAAAACATAGATGCGGTCATTCATTTCGCAGCATCCAAAGCCGTCGGTGAATCCATGGAGAAGCCTTTAAAATATTTCAAAAATAATATTTTTTCTCTTGTGAATCTTCTCGACGCAATGGAACTGCACAAAATAAGAAACATCGTTTTTTCTTCGTCTGCTACAGTTTACGGCGATCCGGAAGAATTGCCTGCTACAGAAAATACCGCTTTTAAGCCTGCGTTATCTGCGTATGGAAGCACCAAGCAAATGGGCGAAGATATTTTGCAAAAGGTAGCGGCGACTGGAAAGATAGATGCTATTGCGTTGCGCTATTTTAACCCCGTAGGTGCGGATAGCTCTGCATTGCTTGGCGAATTGCCTATTGGTACACCAAATAACCTGATGCCTTTTGTAACCCAGGTTGCCGCAGGTATTCGTGAAAAATTAACCGTTTATGGAAATGATTATGATACGCCTGACGGCACCTGCGTTCGCGATTATATTCATGTAACAGACCTCGCGGCTGCGCATGTAAAAAGCTGCGAAAGATTGTTGAATAGCAAAGTAGAAAATAACTATGAAGCATTTAATATCGGCACGGGTAATGGTATTTCTGTTTTGGAAATAATAGAAGCATTTGAAAAATACAATAATGTAAAACTAAATTATTTCATCGGCGAAAGGCGCCCCGGTGATGCACCTTCCATCTATGCAGATGCTTCATTAGCTGCTAAGGTATTAGGCTGGAAGGCCGCACTGGGACTTAGAGAGATGGTAACCAGCGCCTGGGCATGGCAAAAGAAAATTCCGGAATTGACATCCTGATGTCGCCCTGAGCTTGCCGAAGGGGAATGTGATCCTACCAGTCCAAGCCTACCCGTAAGCCTTGATTTTTAAAAGTTTAAAATCAAAACCAATGACCGGTGTAATTTTATGTGGCGGTAAAAGTGCGAGAATGGGCGTTGATAAAGGCCTTATAGAAGATAAGGGCGTAGCCTGGGCGCAGTCTGCATTTAATAAAGTGGCTTCACTCGGACTGCCGGTAGCATTGTCGGTAAATCCTGAACAGTTCAATTCCTACTCGTCAGCTTTTGACGAGCCAAAATTAATCATTGATAATAACGAACTACAATTAAAAGGGCCGCTGCTTGGCGTGATGAGCGCTCATTTAAAATACCCTTCAGAAGATTTGTTGGTGCTGGCGTGTGACATGCCTTTTATGGGCATTCTCATTCTTCAAAAGTTGAAGGACCAATATCAATTGGATGTTTCTATGGATGCGATTGTATATACCAATAATGGCGAGCCGGAACCTCTTTGCGCGGTCTATTCATCATCAGCGCTTGTAGGTATTTTGCAAAAATTTTATTCCGGAATTTTGGTAAAGTACAGTATGAAAAATATGATTGAGCACATCAATCCTTATTTCATCGTGATTGAAGAAAATGAAAAGAAGTTTTTTAAAAACATCAATACACACACGGACTTAAACGGCTTGTGACAGTAGAGTCGATTTATCTTTTTTGATAAATTCATTCTTTGGCGCTTCGCATAACGAACAGCAATAGGTTGCTGGTAATTCTTCAAATGCGGTTCCCGATGCGATATTATTTTCAGGTTCTCCGCTGAGTGAATCGTAAATGGTAAGGCATTGAGGGCATTGATGAACAAATTCTTTTTCAGCAACAACTTCTGGTTTTTTCGTTATCAACTTTTTTATCTTCTCATTCTTATTATGCTGGTGCTCATAAAATAAAATGATGGTCTTTCGCAATTTTACGGGCAGCATGAATTTAAAAATATTTTGTCCGGTTTTAAATCCTGTTCTTTCATTTGGATTGAAGTTGGTGGCGCAAAGGATATCATAAACGTGAAAAAAAGGAATGCCGGCGATGGTCAATAATGCTTTCCTCTTTACTAATATGCTGCTGAAAATTTCACTCTTTTTTCTCGTTTTGATGCCAATGCAAATGCCGAATGTTCGTATGTCGTCGCGACTGAGATTTCTGACAATAAAATTTTTTAGTTTGAGTCCTTCGCTGCAATCATCTTCCACCTGGAAGTTCAGTTCGTTGGCCGCGTGCCGCACATTGACACGATGTTTTGCGAGAAGGTTGTTCCAGTCCGGCCGGTCTTTTTCAGTAATGCCTTTTATCATCAGCGACTTCCAGCTTGTGCAACAAACCTGGCCTATCTTGGTTTGAAGACAGAGATGGCAAATGTCTTTTAAAAAATCTACCTCAAACATTTCATCACGCCTGTATATGCCCAGCCAGTATTTATCGTTGTAGCGATTCAAACCTTCATAGTAAGGAAGATTAAAAGAAGCAAGCCTGGCCGCGCTGGTTGCTGGCTTTGTAATATAGTCTGCGATGTTGGTCATTTTGAAAAGGTCATCGCCCTTTGCATCGGGATTGTGGTAAAAATCTTCTTTGTTTGCCAGGGTGAGATGTTCCAAATCTTTGCTCATTCGTGCAATGTCGTTGGTGTATAACAACTGTTTCCATTCATAAATGGTATTGGTTCCCGGAAAGCGAATTAGTAAATGCCAGAAATGCGGATTTTGTGAAGAGGCCACCCAGTTGATGTTGCCCGTGAGCATTGGAGTGATGCTTTGATTGCTGTCGCAAATATTTATTTTTAATTTGGGTTCAAAGTCCACGAGGTCAAAAATATCTTTATAAACGCCTTCACTCAACCATGTTTTGGTAATAAAAACTTCTTCTGCCGGGTAGGAACTCATTATGTTAGGATTGGCTTCTCCATCCTTTTCAAAAGGCAGATGAAGATTGGTTAATTGCTCCAAAAATTCAACATACTTTTCATCCTTTATTTCCAATATCAATTGTTGCCTTAGTCCAAAACTTACTTTGCTGACTCCTGCAAGGCTTGCCGTTTCAAGGATTTCAAGTAGATCTCCGGGTGAGATAATTCCGCCCCTAAAATTTATTTTTATAGTATGATGATTTTTCATATCAACTTATTAAGAGACTAATTGGAATTCTTTCATCGCTACCGGAAAGTTTTTGTTTTCGTGTCCCGGGCGGCAAAGTTTTAAAAGAGCAAATCGTTGCAGGTTGCTCAAATGCTTCCATTCGTTCACATTAATTTGCCATCCAAATTCTTTTGCTTTTTCATTCACTTCATCACTCACTTTCTTAATATCTGCCCACGCCGGTTTGTTGTCTATGAATAAAAGTTTTGCTTCATGCCCTGTGCTTTTCGATACGATTTCCTGAACCAGGAAATGATATTTTTTAATTTCCAATTTTGTAGCACATGCGGTGTCAATTAATAAATCCCTTTCAACGATTGTCATTCTCGTCCATTCAGATAATTTCAATTTTATGCCACAGGCATCGAGCTTAAACCGAACAATCATAGGGACGCATTTTATGTTTTTTTCAATAAAATCTTCTTCAAAATCGAAGAAGATTTTATCGCCTGTTTTGTCGGGATTGTATGTTGAGTCATTATTTTTCATTATTCAAAAATTACCAGGCAAAATTACTTTCAATCACTTTTATAAAATCAAAAAAGCTAATTGAGGTTCTCGCTCATTTTGCGTTAAATAATATTTTTCTTTTTCAAGTAGCGCTTTTACTTCAGAACGGCAACTTCCGCAGCCAAGTCCCGCGCCTGAGAGCTGGCATAGCTGTACCAAATCATTGCAACCTTCTTTAATGATATTATTAATGTTGCCTTCGCCCACAGAGGCGCAACTACAAACTAATTTGCCAATCACGGGTTCGGCTTTTTTGCCAGACCTCAGCAATTGGATGCGTTTTTCGCTTAGCTCGATTTTATTTTGTATCAGGTCTCTGAACTCAAGGAATTCAGATTTGTCGCCAATAAGAATAGCACCCACCAACTTATCATTATAGATAATGCATTTCTTATAATAGCGTTTGGATTTATCGATGAATACTACTTCTTCATAAGCAGGATCATCGGGGCATTCTGTTAAGCCAAGAGAACAAAGATCCACTCCTTGCATTTTCAGAATATTCATCAGCAAAGTACCTTTATAGTAATTTGAAATGTCACCATTCAGAAATGTGGCTACAATTTCTGCCTGCTGTTCCGCCGCCGCCGTGATGCCATATAAAAACCCTTCAAATTCAGCAATCTCGCCTATTGCATATATATCGGGTTCGCTGGTTTGTAAATATTCATCTACTACAACTCCACGTTTACAGGTAATGCCTGATTCCTTTGCAAGTTCTATATTTGGCGTAGTGCCGATTGCGATTACGAGTGAATCACAAGTAACAGTCAAGCCACTTTTAAGACGAATTCCTGTTACGGATTTTTCACCAAGGAAGCGTTCGATTTCATCATTATAATAAATATCAATTCCCTTGTCGCTGAGTTCCTCATGAAGCAACTGGCTGCCTAAAGAATCCAACTGCCGCGCCATCAATCTTGAGATACGCTGAATGATGGTGACTTCTACATTCATTTCACGTAAGGATGCAGCCAACTCAATACCTAACAAACCTCCGCCTGCGATGATCACTTTTCCTTTTGAAGTATTAATATGATTTTTAAAACTATCTGCATCCATTTTACTGCGCATGGTGAAAATTCCATTGAGTGCCGGTACATCTCTTAACATAGAAGGCCTGCTGCCTGTTGCTAATATCAGTACGTCATAAAAATGAGTAACGCCTTTACTGTCGGTCACTATTTTATTTTTTTTGTCAATGTTTTCAATGCTTAGTCCACGATGCAACTGGATGTTGAAATTAGCTTCTTCATCGTCTTTCATTTTTACCAACTGTTCCCATTGATGCGTTCCGCTTATATAATCCGGTAACAGCACCCTGTTGTAAAACGGCAAATTTTCTTTACTGAATATTTCAATTTCATCTTCTTTATTAACAGCCCTGTAGCTTTTCACAAAACCACAAGCACCGGCGCCAGCACCAATTACAATTATTTTTTGTTTTGGTTTTTTAAAGCGTTTTGCCTGTACTGCTGAGAATTTAAAGTCTGGTTCTTTCGAAACCGGGTCCACTAAATTTTTGGTTAGGTTGTTGGCCCTGTTGAGGTCGCGGTTTAAAATTTTTCCCCAATGCATGGGTAAAAAAACAACGCCCTTTTTTATGTCGGTTGATATTTTTGCTTTTACTCTTACCTCTCCCCGGTTATTAAAAATACTTACAAGGTCATTCTCTGATATATGGCGTTTTGCAGCGTCTTCAGGATGGATTTCTAAAAAGGAATCTTTTATATGCTGATTGAGCTTGTTTACTTTTCCTGTCTTGCTGCGGGTATGCCATTGGTCGCGTATTCTGCCCGTGGTTAAAATCAGTGGCAGTTCTGAGTTGGTTTGCTCGGATTGATTGCTGTCGTTACAAGCATGTATAAACGCTTTTTGAGAAGCAGTATAAAATTTGTGGTCTGTAAATAATCTTTTTGTTCCCGGTCCAATCGTGCATTTTGGATAGGGCCATTGAACGGTCGTCCTGTTTTTTAAGATAGCGTAATTCAATCCGCTGATATCAATATGAGTTCCTTCGGTAAGGCTGCAATGCTCATCATATATTTCAGAAACATTTTTATAATCAAATCCATGGTAACCCATCTTTTTAGCAAACCGGCAAATAATCTCAGCATCCGGTAGTGCTTCTCCGGGTGCGTCCACCATTTTATCGAGGTACGATATCCTGCGTTCCGCATTTGACATGGTGCCTTCCTTTTCAGCCCATGCTGCTGCGGGGAAAATTACATCCGCATATTTTAAGGTCTCGGCTTTATTGCTTATCTCCTGAACTACTACAAATTTTGCTTTCTTTAATCCTTCCTCAGCCATACGAACATCGGGTAAGCTAACTAATGGGTTGGTACCAATAATCCAAATGGCTTTCAGTCTTCCGTCATTTAATGCGTCAAACATTTCTGTGGCGGTGAGGCCTGGCTTAGGCGAAATAGGTTTTCCGTTCCAGAAATTTTGAACAAATTCCCTGTCTTCTTTATTGGAGAGATTTCGATGAGCAGGGAGTAAATTCGATAAACCACCAGTCTCTCTTCCTCCCATTGCGTTTGGCTGACCTGTTAATGAAAAAGGCCCGCTACCAGGTTTGCCGATATGACCTGTTATTAGGTTAAGATTGATAAGACTAAGGTTCTTCTGAACGCCCACCACACTTTGGTTGAGGCCCATTGTCCACATACTTAAATAACCCTTCGCATTTCCAATATGATAGGCGGTTTCTTTTATTAATTCTACCGGTACATCGCAAATAGACGCGGCTTCCTCCATGGTCTTTTCCATTATTTTATTCCGAAAATCTTCATAACCTTCGGTATTATTTTTAACGAAAGCAAGATCAATAAAACCATTTTCAACAAGGCATCTTGCGATGGCATTGTGTAAGGTAATGTCAGTACCCGGTTTTAATTGTAAATGGATATCTGCTGCCGAGCAGGTTTGCGTACGACGGGGGTCGCTCACAATAATCTTGAGATTCGGGTTATTTAATTTTGCCGCTTCCACCCTTCTCCACAAAATAGGGTGGCACCATGCAGGATTGGCTCCCGCAACGAAAATGCAATCAGCAAGTTCTATATCATCATAGCTCACCGGTACGCTGTCTTCACCGAGGCTCATCTTGTAAGCTGCTACCGCGCTGCTCATGCAAAGGCGCGAATTCGAATCGATATTATTGCTGCCGATAAGCCCTTTGACTAATTTGTTGATGAGATAATATTCTTCTGTAAGGCACTGGCCCGATACATAAAAGGCGACGGAATCAGGCCCGTATTTTTCAATTAATGTTTTAAAAACGGCCGCTGTTCTTTCCATCGCGTCATCCCATGATACCCTTTGCCTTCCCATATTTTTATTGAGCCGCATTTCCGGATAGCGCAGCCTGTCGCTTTTATCCATCACCGTATAGTGGAGGTTCATCCCTTTGCTGCAAAGCATACCCTTGTTGACAGGGTGAGTTTTATCACCTTCTACAAGTAATTTGCCGTTGCGGTCTTTGGATACAACTATCCCACAACCAACTCCGCAATAACAACATGTTGTTTTATAAGATGAATCCATATTTTTCTAATTACGGCTTGTCTAATTACGATGTGCAACATTCTATCGAATAAAATTGAAAAATCGATTATTTCTTTGTTTACTGAATGCGCTTCTATGCCATTGCAACTGTAGTGGCTTCCTCCATCTTTTCCAGGCTTTTCAATTTGTAAAATTTTGTAGCCAATACCACAAAAGAAATTGCAATGACCACAAAACCTATGTAGGTGAAAGCTTGCACATACGAAATGCTGTTTGATTTAAATAAAAAGCCAAAGGCCATTCCTCCCAAATTGCCGCCGGCACCTACGATACTGCTTACAAGGCCGACATTTTTTTCATTCACGAACGGAACGATTCCGTAAGTAGCACCGTTGGCCATGTGCAACGATATGGCAAAGAATAACATCATTACAATAGCCATAGATAAGTTGCCTGACATTGCAAATAATATCAATCCAACACCTTCTGTAAACAATAGAATACCAAGCAGAATTCCTTTTCCTCTCATCCCTGATCTTCTTCCTATCCGGTCAGATGCAATGCCTCCAAGTGCCCTGGCAAAAAGATTCATAAAGCCAAATACGCCGGCCAGCAATCCGGCGCCTGCTTGCGACATTTTGAAAGTATCCACAAAATGAAGAGAAGCCACATTATCAAAAGTGAGTTCCATGCCAAAACTCATGGCGTACCCCAAGACCAGCGCCCAAAGCCTCCAGTCTTTTAAAATACTCCAGTCCGCTTTTTCTCTTGTGGCTTTTGTTCGTCCTATTTCATCGTAATTTCCCGTGGGCGTGTCTTTTGTATATTTATAATAAAGCCACGCAACTATGAGCATCATCACTCCGGGAACAATCATTGCATATCTCCATGATTCTGCGCTGGTATATCCGAAACCTACGATTGCGGCAAAAATTAAAGGCATCACCATGTTGGTAACTCCCCCTCCAAGATTGCCCCAGCCGCCTGTAACCGCATTAGCCGTGCCTTTGATATTGGGTGCAAACATCATAGAAGTATGGGACTGGGTAATTACGAATGATGCGCCGATAATACCAATAGCTCCGCGAAACAGCATAAACGTCATGTAATCTTTAGATAAGCCAACTAAGAACACGGGGATGCATCCAATTAAAAGCAGGCGTATGGCTGTTTTGCGCGGCCCCCACGTATCGCACAATCTTCCGATAAATAATCTCGCACCAATGGTTGATGATACAGAAACAATGATCAGGTTGCCTACCTGGTTTTTAGTCAATCCCATATCAACGCGTATGGTTGGCATTAACGGAGCTAATCCAAACCATCCAAAAAAGCATACGAAGAACATGAGCCATGTGATGTGAAACGTTTTCATCTGCACACCTTTCAGGCTAAAAATGTTTAGTTTGGTAAGTTGGCCTTTGGAATTGATAGTAGTTAACATGAAAATAATTTAGTTTGAAAAATTGTTTTTTGTGAGGAAAATTAATTTAGCAATTGCTATTGAAATAGCCTATGCAAAAATTTCTTCTTCATCGTTATCTGCTCCAGCAAAGCCAATGTAAACGTCATCATTTTCAACTTTTACAAGGTAGGTTTTGATGCTGCAATCATCTTCTTCATTCATGCAACGGCCATCCACAAGCGAAAATGTTTTTTTGTGAAAAGGACAGGCAACTTTTGGTTCTCCATTCAGTGAACCGATCATGCCACGGCTCAAGGCCATTTGCCTTCTATGCGGGCACAGGTTTTGAGTTGCGAACCATTCATCTCTTCTTTTGAAATAAAATAAGGCGATCTGGCTTTCTTTATATTTTACGCAAACACCGCCATTTTCGGGTACGTCATTTATTTTGCAGGCATGAAACCAGGTAATACTTTCTGTGATGTTGCAGTTCATAAAATGAGTTTTGATTCTTATTAATAAATGGGATTGCATTTTTATTTCCATTCTGTAGCTTTCTTCTGATCCCGCAGCGGTTCAAACCGGATAGTGGGGTCTTTTTCTTCAGGCGCATTTACAAAATGAGAAAAGCGTTTGCGCAGGTCGGGAGAGTCAACTACCTCTTTCCATTCGCACTTGTAATTGTCAATTAATAACTGCATTTCGGATTCGAGTTCATGAGCAATTCCGAGGCTATCATTAACAACAACATTTCTCACATAGTCAATACCGCCATCCATTTTATTAAGCCATGTAGCAGTTCTGGTTAAAGGATCAGCAGTTTTGATATAGAACATTAAGTAGCGATCCAAATATTTGATGCACGTTTCACTATCAATATCCGAAGCGAGCAAGAGGGCGTGTTGTGGTTTGCTGCCGCCGTTGCCACATATAAAAAGATTCCATCCCTTTTCTGTAGCGATGATGCCAAAGTCTTTGCTTTTTGCTTCTGCGCATTCACGAATGCATCCGCTGACACCACCTTTTAATTTATGTGGCGATCTTAAACCTTTATATCTTTCTTCTATGCGAATAGCAAAACTTACACTGTCATGCAAACCAAACCGGCACCAGGTGGAGCCTACGCAACTTTTTACAGTTCGCAATGATTTGCCATAGGCGTGGCCACTTTCAAAACCGGCATCAATCAATTCTTTCCATATTTCCGGCAAGTCGCTTACGTGAGCTCCGAACATATCAATGCGTTGTCCCCCGGTAATTTTTGTATAGAGATTGTATTTTTGGGCTACCTGGCCTATCACGATTAATTTTTCCGGCGTAATCTCGCCTCCCGGAATTCTTGGGACAACAGAATAAGTGCCTCCTTTTTGAATATTAGCAAGATAACGATCGTTCGAATCCTGCGCGGTATCGTTCCCTTTCGTTAATATCATCTCATTCCACAGGCTCGCAAGAATGGAAACAATCGGGGGTTTACATAATTCGCATCCATCTCCCTCGCCGAGCGCATCCAGTACCTCATCATAAGATTTTAAACTCTTTAATTTGATCAAATCATAAAGTTCCTGGCGGGAATAATTGAAATGCTCACACAACACATTCTTCACATATTTTCCATTAGTTTTCATGGTGTGCAACATCAGGTCTTTTACCATTGGAATGCAGCCTCCGCACCCAGTTCCCGCTTTTGTCCATTTTTTTATAGCATTTACAGATTCGCACCCTCCTTCACTAACTGCGTTGCATATTTGAGACTTTGTCACGCTCTCACAACTACATATTACCGCGTCATCAGGCAAGGCAGAGACAGAGTCAGCTGAACCCTGCTTTCCATCGCCTCTGGATCCAAGAATAATATCTTCCGGATTTGGAGGCAGCACCATTTTATTTTTGCAGGTTTGCAACAGCATGTTATAAGAAGCAGCTTCTCCGACCAACACACCACCTAATAAATGTTTACCGTCTTTGGATACGTTAATGCGTTTGTAGATTCCTTTGCTTTTATCTTCGAAAACAATGGTATGGCAATCGCTATTGGAAGCAAAAGGATCTCCAAAACTGGCTACGTCCACGCCGATAAGTTTTAGTTTCGTGCTCATGTCGTAGCCACTAAATGTTTTATCATTCGCGATGAGAACATTTACCACTACATCCGCCATCTCATAACCAGGAGCTACCAATCCATATATCATTCCCTTGTGTAAGGCGCATTCCCCAATCGCAAAAATGTTGGGATCGGTAGTTTGCATATAATCGTTAACAACAATCCCCCCACGTGGACCAACTTCCAGGCCCGATTTTTTTGCAATTTCATCTCTTGGTTTTATGCCTGCAGAAATTACCAGCATATCCACTTCAATAGAACTATTGTCCGCGAATAGCATACCTGTAATGGCATTGTTACCAAGAATTGCCGATGTATTAGTATTAGTAAGAATTTTCAATCCGAGGGTTTCTAACTTGGATTTTAAAATCTCAGAGCCTGCGCTATCAATCTGGCGCGGCATCAAACGTGGAGAAAATTCGATTACGTGCGTGTCGGTAATACCGAGATCTATCATAGCTTTAGCGGCTTCCAGACCTAAAAGTCCGCCACCAATTATCGCACCCTTCTTTGCATTTTTGGCAAAAGAAGTCATCATTTCCAGGTCTTCTATGGTACGATAAATGAACACTCCTTTTTTGTCGGAGCCGGGGATAGGAGGAACAAAGGCGGATGAGCCGGTGGCAAGAATAAGGTAATCGTATGTTTCAGTAATTCCTTTATAAGAGTAAACGATTTTCTTTTCGCGGTCAATATTACTGACCGGGTCTCCAAGATGCAGAGTGATGCCGTTGGATTGGTACCAATCTTTAGGTGCCATTGAAAGGTCTTCTGCGGTTTTTCCGGAAAAAAATTCGCTGAGGTGTATCCTGTCGTAGGCAGGATGAATTTCTTCACCAAAAATTATTATTTCAAATTCGTTTTGATCGGCCTTGGTTAATAATTTTTCGCAAAACTTATAACCCACCATTCCATTTCCGATAATTACAATTTTCATTTTTAAGCGATTTAAAATTACTATTATTCATATCAAGCAATCGCATTAAAAATAAATATATATAACTTTATAATCAAAAATGTAAGAATAAAATGAATTATGATCTATTTTATTTAACAAATATAAAGCCTTAATTCAGAAAATCTATATTTTTGCCTTAAATAATTTAGATATTTTAAAAAATAATATAAATTATATGACCAAACAATCTTTGTCTTTAGTCGGTGCAGGACCGGGAGATCCGGAATTAATTACACTTAAAGCAATCAAGGTATTGCGTAAAGCTGATGTCATATTATATGATGCGCTTGCTAACAAAAGATTGTTAGATTATGCCCGTTCCGGAGCAATAAGGCAATTTGTAGGAAAGAGATATGGCTGCCATGCACTTTCTCAACAAGAAATAAACCAACTGATCGTGAAGTATGCCTTCTCTCACGGACATGTAGTTCGTCTGAAAGGTGGAGATCCTTTTGTTTTTGGGAGAGCCCATGAGGAAATTGAGGCGGCGAGAGAAGCCGGAATTGAAGTGCAAGTAATTCCCGGTATTTCCAGCGCTATCGCAGTCCCCGCCTCACAAATGATACCTCTTACCTGCCGTGGAATCAATGAAAGCTTTTGGGTTACGACGGGTACAACTCAAAATGGAAATATTTCACCGGACATAAAACTTGCCGCGCAATCGTCGGCGACTGTGGTCATACTTATGGCCATGAGCAAACTGGAAGCGATAATGGATATTTTTTTCGAGATGGGAAAACAGGAAACGCCGGTTGCTATTATCCAGGATGGTACTACTGAAAAAGAAAAAATAATTATTGGAAAAGTGAAGGATATTTTTTTTAAGTCTCAATTTGAGGGAATAAAAAATCCTGCTATCATCATAGTAGGGGAGGTGGTTAATTTGCATCCGTCTAACTACGACCATTATTTTTCAGGCGAAAAACAACCTGGTTTGATAAAATTTGAGAAAGGGGAAATTGGCTAAATAAATTTTTTTTGTTCAATCAGATTTTCATCCTTTACTTTGCACCTCAATGGAAATAAATAACAACATACATCATCATCATTTTTTTACCAACGGGTAAGCTGTGTTGATTTGTATGTAATAAACATAATTCAAAAAAGGCTTACTGAAAAGTGAGCCTTTTTTAATTTTACTGCTTTTGTTACCCTGAGCTTGTCGAAGGGAGGCTCAGGATGAAAAAGGCCCTTAAAAAAATAAAATGCTAAAAATTGCAATTCAAAAATCAGGAAGATTACATGACCAGTCTTTACAGCTGCTGAAAGAATGTGGTATTGAACTTAATAATGGTAACAGGCAATTGAAAGCCACCGCTGCAGACTTTCCGCTGGAAGCTTACTTTTTGCGTGATGATGATATCCCACAATATGTTTTTGATAAAGTGGCAGACGTGGGCATCGTGGGCGAAAATGTGTTGTACGAAACAGGGAAGGAAATTGATATCGTTAATAAGCTGGGTTTTGGACGTTGCCGTCTAAGCATAGCCGTTCCGGGAGGCATGAAGTATGAGAACATCAAAGATTTGGGCGGTCTAAAAATCGCTACTTCGTATAGTACTTTACTACAAAAGTTTTTGGATGATAACAAAGTGAAAGCGGAAATTCATGAAATCAGTGGATCTGTAGAAATAGCGCCGGGTATAGGTTTGGCTCATGCAATCTGCGACCTGGTGAGCAGTGGCAGCACTTTATTTACCAATGGACTAAAAGAAGTAGAAGTAATATTAAAGTCGGAAGCCGTATTAGCCGCCAATAAAGACCTTTCTGCGGATGAGAGAAAAATCCTTGATAACTTACTATTAAGGATCAACGCCGTGAAAGCTGCTAAAAAGTACAAATACATTATGATGAACGCCCCTGACCATCAGCTTAAAAATATTTGTGCCTTACTGCCTGGAATGAAAAGCCCAACGATTGTGCCGCTGGCGGAAAGGGGATGGAGCAGCATTCAAAGTGTAGTAAATGAAAATGATTTTTGGGACGTGATAGAAAAATTGAAAGGGTTTGAGGCGGAAGGGATATTGGTAGTACCTATCGAAAAAATGATTTCTTAAAAAGAAAAATATGAGCGAGATAATTATAAATCCATCAAGATCAGAATGGCCGGAAATAATGAAAAGGCCACAGATTAGTTCAAAGGATCTCGATGCAACAATATTGGAAATTATTAATACTGTGAAGGAATCAGGAGATGAAGCTGTAAAAAATTATTCTCAGAAGTTTCATGATTTCGCACCGGAAAATTTGTGGGTTGCGGAAGATGAAATCTCTGCCTCCGCTAAAAAAATTGACAAAGAATTAAAGAAGGCGATTCTCGTTGCCAAAAAGAATATTGAAAAATTTCATAAGCGCCAGGTTGAAAAAATAAAAAAAATAGAAACATCGAACGGCGTAGTTTGCTGGAGAAAAAGTGTGCCGATCGAAAAAGTGGGTTTGTATATTCCAGGAGGCAGCGCTCCTTTATTTTCTACTTTATTGATGCTCGCTATTCCTGCTAAGATTGCAGGCTGTAACAGTATTACCGTTACCACTCCGGCAAATAAATTTGGAGATGTAGATGTGGCTATATTATTTGTTGCACATATTCTCGGGTTGAAAAAGATTTATAAAGGTGGCGGTGCTCAGGCGGTTGCAGCGCTGGCTTATGGAACACAAACGGTAGAAAAAGTAGATAAGATTTTCGGGCCCGGTAACCAGTATGTAACGTGTGCGAAAAAGTTGGTCAGCATAGATGGTGTGGCGATAGACATGCTGGCAGGCCCAAGTGAGTTGGCTATTTATGCCGATGATACTTGTGTTCCGGAATTTGTGGCTGCAGATTTATTAAGCCAGGCAGAGCATGGGCAAGACAGCCAGGTCGTGTTGGTAGCAGTAAACGAACAAATAACCGGGAAAGTTATTCAGCAAATTAATGCACAATCTCCCGCCCTTCCCCGTTTTGGAATAATAGAAAAAAGCTTGTTGAACAAAAGGTTTTTGATAATAGAAAATGAAGATGATGCTTTTGATTTTTTGAATGATTATGCGCCGGAACATTTAATCATCGCATCAGAAAACGCTGAACATCTTTCTCAAAAAGTAATCAATGCAGGAAGTGTGTTTCTCGGAAACCTTTCTCCTGAAAGTGCCGGCGATTATGCTTCAGGAACTAATCACTCATTACCGACGAATGCACTGGCAAGAACGCATAGCGGCGTGTCTGTGGATAGCTTTGTGAAAAAGATTACGTTCCAAAAGATTGACAAAAAAGGAATTGAAAATATTGGAAAAACAATAGAAACAATGGCTGCTGCGGAAGGCCTGGCGGCTCATAAAAATGCAGTGACCGTTCGTTTAAAAAAGATTAAAGATGGAAAAATTTAATTTAGAAAACCTCATACGGGAAAATATAAAAAAATTAAAACCCTATTCGTCTGCAAGAAGCGAATATCGGGGCACGGCAGAAGTATTTTTAGACGCAAATGAAAACAGTTATGGATCACCGGTAGTATTAAATCTCCCCGATGAGAAAGGGCCGGGCGAGATGCTTCATCGCTATCCTGACCCGTTGCAATGGCAATTTAAAAAAGAGCTTTCCAAAATAAAGGGTGTGCCTCCCCAAAATATTTTTATTGGCAATGGGAGTGATGAAGTCATTGATATTGCGTTTCGGATCTTTTGTGAACCAGGACAAGATAATATAATTGGTTGCCCACCTACTTATGGTATGTATAAAGTTTGTGCTGATATTAATGATGTGGAAGCAAGAGAGGTTTTGCTCACTGATGATTTTCAATTGGATGTTGAGAAGATATTGGCCGCGATAGATACGAACACTAAATTGATTTTCATTTGTTCGCCGAACAATCCCACTGGCAATAATATGCGCAGACTGGACATAGAAATGTTGCTTAATAATTTTAGTGGCATTGTGGTGATTGACGAAGCGTATATCAATTTTTCAAAACAAAAGCCGTTTTTGCGTGAGCTGACCGAATATGAAAACCTCATTGTAATGCATACGCTTTCGAAAGCGTGGGGGCTGGCTGGATTGAGGTTGGGAATTGGCTTTGCCTCAGAAAAAATCATTGATCTCTTTAATAAAGTAAAGCCGCCTTATAATATCAACCAGTCATCACAACAGTTAGGATTACACGCTTTGTTGAATATCAAAGAAGTAAATGCCAATACTAAAAATACCGTTGAACAAAGAGATTGGCTTAATAATGAATTGCTGAGATTTGATTTTGTAAAAAAAATATTTCCGTCGGATGCAAATTTTATTTTGGTGAAAGTAGATGATGCTGATAAATTATATCAATATCTGTTGTTGCAGCGAATCATTGTTCGAAACCGAACCAAAGAGCCTTTATGTGAAAATTGTATCAGAATAACCGTAGGTATACCGGAAGAAAACAAAAAATTAATTAAAGCTTTAGAAAATTATGCCTGAGAAAATTTTATTTATAGACCGCGATGGTACCATTATCATCGAACCGCCCGTGACCAACCAGTTGGACTCTTTTTCAAAGTTGGAATTTTATCCTCATGTCTTTGAATATTTATCGAAAATAGTGAAGGAGTTGGGTTATAAACTGGTGATGATAACCAACCAGGATGGACTGGGGACTGAAGCTTTTCCGGAAGATTCTTTCTGGCCACTGCAAAATTTTGTAGTCAAAACTTTTAGAGATCAGGGCATTGAGTTTTCGGAAATATTAATAGACAAAACTTTTGCTCATGAAAAAAAAGATACCAGGAAACCAGGAGTGGGCATGTTGAAACATTATTTTGACAAGGAACAATATGATCTTGAAAATTCGTTCGTGATAGGAGACAGGCTTACTGACGTGGAGCTTGCGAAGAATCTAGGTAGCCGTGCTGTATTTATCAATAATTTCCAAAATTTGGGAACCGGGGAGACTAAAGGTTCATACGAAGATTTGAAAAAAGTGATTGCGCTCGAAACGCAAAAGTGGGAAGATATTTATCTTTTTCTGGCTCGTGAAGGCAACAACGAAAGAATTAAACTTCCTTCAAGAAAACTAACGCATTCAAGAAATACTAACGAAACAAAAATAGAAGTTGAAATTAATCTGGATGGAAATGGCAAAGCGGAGATAAAGACCGGGTTAGGATTTTTTGACCACATGTTGGAGCAGGTAGCGCGTCATTCCGGAATGGACCTTAAAATAATATGCAACGGCGATCTTCATATTGATGAGCATCACACCATTGAAGATGTGGCGCTTGCTTTGGGAGAAGCAATGGCGTTGGCACTTGGCGATAAGCGCGGCATCGAAAGATATGGATTTTTATTGCCTATGGACGATTGTTTGGCGCAGGTGGCTATTGATTTTGGGGGAAGAAGCTGGCTCGTTTGGGATACGGAATTTAAGCGGGAAAAAGTAGGAGAGATGCCTACCGAAATGTTTTATCATTTTTTCAAATCTTTTTCTGATGCTTCCAAGTCCAATCTGAATATAAAAGCAGAGGGTACCAATGAGCATCATAAAATAGAAGCCATTTTCAAAGCATTTGCAAAATCAATAAAGATGGCCATTAGAAGAGACCCTTTTAATAATTCTTTACCAACTACCAAAGGAATATTATGAGCTTAGTCATAATAAAATACAACGCAGGAAATGTACAAAGTGTTCTTTATGCTTTGCAACGTTTAGGAATAGACGCAATAGTTACGGATGATCATGAAGCAATAATGAATGCTGATAAAGTGATATTTCCGGGAGTAGGCCATGCTTTTTCAGCCATGGAATATTTGAAAAGCAGGAAACTGGATCAATTGATTATTTCTTTAAAACAACCTGTTCTTGGAATATGCCTCGGCCTGCAGTTGCTTTGCAATCATAGTGAAGAAGGCGATACCAAATGTCTCGGAATTTTCGATGCGGCAGTGAAAAGATTTAATGAGCCGTATGGTGAAGAAAATAGCGTCCATTTTAAAATCCCGCACATGGGTTGGAATGCTATTTATGATCTTTCTTCACCGTTGCTAAATGGAATTCCTGAAAATTCCTTTGTCTACTATGTTCATAGCTACTATGCGGAGATTTCTTCTGAAACTATTGCTACTACAGGCTATATACATCCGTATAGCGCGGCGATGCACAAGAATAATTTTTTTGGTGTTCAGTTTCATGCTGAAAAATCAGCCGCGGTTGGAGAACAAATCATTTCGAATTTTTTAAAAATAAAGTAAATGGAAATCATTCCGGCGATAGATATTATTGATGGTAAATGTGTGAGATTGGAGAAAGGTGATTTTGAAAAAAAAATCATTTACTATGATGATCCGCTGGACGCCGCAAGGAAGTTCGAGGCAGCGGGAATAAAAAGATTGCATATTGTAGATTTGGACGGGGCCAGAGGAACCTCTCTAAAGAATATAAATACGCTGGAACATATTTCAAACAATACATCTCTTATTATAGATTTTGGAGGCGGGCTAAAAACTACAGAGGATCTTCAAGCGGTATTTAATGCTGGCGCGTCAATGGTAAGCCTTGGCAGTGTAATTGTAAAAAGTCCAGAATTGTTTTCGCAATGGATGGAAGACTTTGGCACTCATAAATTTTTGCCCGGTGCCGATGTACTTGATAACAAAATAAAGATTCATGGATGGAAGGAAGAAACAGGGATTGATATTTTTGATCTTACCAGGGATTTAATTTCAAAAGGCATTACCACGATTTTTTGTACGGATATTTCAAAAGATGGAATGATGCAGGGTCCGTCAACAAAATTGTATAGTGAAATATTAAAACAATTTCCATCATTAAATCTTATTGCCAGCGGCGGTATTTCGTGCTTTGAAGATCTGTTGGTTTTAAGAGAAACCGGCTGTAGTGGGGCAATCGTCGGTAAGGCGATTTATGAAGAGAAAATTTCTTTAGATCAACTGAAATATTTTTAAAAGACAAATCATGCTTGCGAAAAGAATCATACCGTGCCTCGATATTAGAAATGGAAGAACCGTAAAGGGGGTCAACTTTAAAAATATCCGGGATGCCGGTGACCCCGTAGAACTTGCATTGTATTACTCAAAACAAGGCGCAGACGAATTGGTTTTTCTTGATATCACGGCAACAATCGAAAAAAGAAAAACACTGGTAGAACTGGTAAAAAAAGTGGCTGCCAATATTAATATTCCTTTCACGGTTGGTGGAGGAATTAATTCTGTTGAAAATGCTTCCGAGCTTTTACAAAATGGCGCTGACAAAATTTCTGTGAATTCTGCAGCTTTTAAATCTCCGGATTTAATAAATCAGATGGCGAAGGAGTTTGGCAATCAATGTGTCGTTCTTGCGATAGATACTAAGAAAGAAAGTGATGGTAATTGGTACGTCTATCTGAATGGAGGAAGATTAAAAACGGATAAGTTGGCGTATGACTGGGCTAAAGAAGGAATTGATCTCGGAGCCGGTGAAATTTTGCTAACTTCCATGAATAACGACGGAACCAAGCATGGTTTTGCAGAAGATATTACGTCTTTGCTTTCGTCCAATCTTTCTGTGCCCATTATTGCTTCAGGCGGGGCGGGCAATATGGTTCATTTTGAAGATGTATTTAATAAAGCCAATGCTGATGCGGCTTTGGCAGCAAGCGTATTTCATTTTGGCGAAATTAAAATTCCTGAATTGAAAAGTTATTTGTCAACTAAAAATATAAATGTAAGATTATGAGAACGAATTATTCTGAATTAGTAAAACGTGTAGATTTTTCTAAATCCTCTTCCGGTACCGTTCCTGCTATTATACAGGATTCGTCAACCAATATTGTTTTAATGTTGGGCTATATGAATAAAGAGGCGTTGCTGGAAACAATAGATTCAAACCTGGTAACATTTTTCAGCCGTAGCAAAAATCGTTTATGGGTAAAAGGAGAAACCAGTAAAAATTATTTGCATGTAACGGACATAAAAATAGACTGCGACTTTGATACATTGCTGATAAAAGCTAATCCCGACGGTGTGGTTTGCCATACGGGCGCGGAAACTTGCTTTAACGAGGAAAATTCAGGAATGGATTTTTTAAGAACATTGGAAAAAATTATCGAAGGAAGAAAAAAGCGTCCTGTTTCCGGTTCTTATACTTCTACACTATTTAAAGAAGGCATCAACAAGATGGCCCAAAAAGTAGGTGAAGAAGCAGTGGAATTAGTGATAGAAGCCAAAGATAACAACGATAAACTTTTCCTGAATGAAGCCGCCGACTTGATGTTTCATTATCTTATTTTGTTGCAGGCAAAAAATAAAACGTTGAATGATGTAATTGAAGTTTTAGAAAAAAGACACAAGGACGTGAAATAACGGTTGTTTATTGGTATTTTTATTGAAGCAGTGAATGTAAATGGAGATGACCAGGGACGTTTGTAGTTTGCATTTTGGAAGCTGGATATTGAAAAATTGAATAACTATCTTTTTAAATAAAATTATGAAGAAAATAATTCTAAAGCTACTACTCGTAATTCCGCTGAATAGTCTATGTCAGAAAGACGTGAAGCTTTGGTATCAGCAACCTGCGGAGAAATGGACAGAAGCTTTACCAGTTGGGAATGGGCGATTAGGCGCCATGATCTTTGGCAAGACAAATGATGAATTGATTCAACTAAATGAAAACACACTTTGGTCTGGCGGTCCTGTGGGTGATAATGTAAATCCAGATGCGCCAAAATATTTGCCGTTAATAAGAGAAGCAGCCTTTGCAGGTGACTATCAGAAAGCATCTGACTTATGCAAAAAGATGCAGGGTGTTTATTCTGAAAGTTATTTGCCGCTGGGCGATTTGATGATTCACCAGGATTTTAAATCTTCAACTACCACAGATTATTATCGTGATCTGAATATACAGAATGCTGTTGCTGCAACGAAGTTTACAATTGATGGCGTAAAATATACCCGGGAAGTTTTTTCTTCTGCACCCGACCAGGTTATTGTAATTCGTTTAACAGCAGATCATTCACATCAGCTTAATTTAAAAATATCCGCACGGAGCCAATTGCATTATGCAAATGCGGTTCTTGATAGAAATGTACTCGCCATGAAAGGTGTGGCGCCCACGCATGTTGACCCCAATTATACGAGTTATAAGCATGACCCGATTATCTACAGTGATGCTGAAAGTACCTGCAAGGGAATGCGGTTTGAACTGTTAGTAAAAGCTATTAATAAAGGAGGTACTTTACATACTGATACATCAGGCATAACTGTTAGCCGCGCCAATGAGGTGGTTATTCTCTTATCGGCTGCTACCAGTTTTAACGGCTTTGACAAATGCCCGGTTTCCGACGGAAAAGATGAAAATAAAATTGCTGAAAAATATCTTCAGGCAGCCGCCACTAAAACTTACGATC
>DATCFI010000257.1:0-10404 GCA_036509585.1 Hanamia sp.
AAAAACGATTAATAAACTTCCAACTAATGCATTGGCAATACCACCTCCGGTTTCACCAACTGGTTTAGGCATATTAACCAGGAAATGCCAGTTTATTTTACTAAAACCTTCTTTTAGTATATAAATAAGAATTATAAATAAGGGAACCGTACAAAGCGCAGACAGTACAATGATCAATCCTTTGAAAAATTTGCTTTTACCTAACCTATATTGTATGTTTGGCTTCATTTTTATTCAGTAGTAAATCTTTTAATAATCCTTTTTCCGACCATATTAATAATAACAGTAACCAGGAACAATACGAGTCCAATCTCAATCAATGCAGATAAATAAAGGCTGCTCGCAGCTTCTGTAAATTCATTAGCAATTACACTCGCCATAGTATTTCCCGGAGCAAAAATGCTTTTCGGTATTACGCTTGTATTTCCAATAACCATTGTTACCGCCATGGTTTCTCCCAAAGCTCTTCCAAGGGATAATAAAACGCCAGCAAATAATCCTGACCTGGAATACGGCAAAATCACATCTCTGATCACTTCATATCTCGTTGCGCCTAATGAATAAGCTGCTTCTTTTAAGGAGGAAGGCACCATCCGTACCATTTCCCGTCCCAAAGAAGCAGCGTATGGAATGATCATTATCGTTAAAATTAATGATGCAGAAAATATTCCGATACCATAAGGAGTTACGCCAATTTTTAATTCTAAACTGCGTACAATAGGAACCAAAACAAACAAGCCCCAAAAACCATAAATTACTGATGGAACTGCTGCAATTAATTCTATCGCATTTTTTAAAAATTCAGAAAACCAACCGCGTGGATAGTATTCCCCTAAGAAAATAGCTGTTGCAAATGAAAAAGGAATAGAAATAATTAAAGCCAGGAAAGATGTCAATAAAGTTCCAAGCAAAAAGGGATAAGTGCCATAAATATTATGCACCGGATCCCATGTTTTACCTATCAAAAAACCAAATCCCAACGCTTTTATTGAAGGTAGGGACTGAACAATTAAAGTAAATAAAAAGGCAATCACTATCACAAGAATGCTCAATGAAATCAGCACAAGCGAAGCCCTGAAAATTTTTTCAGCACGGATTTGCCTTACAGACCGTTTAATTTTTTTTGCTTTCCAGACATTCATCAAATTAGGCATAGAAGAAATTTCCCGCAGCAAATTATTGCTGCGGGAAATTCCTGATTTTGTTGGTGATAATTTCAAATATAGCTATTATTAGAAATTTATTGCAATATTGCTTTACCATTGTAAGTGGCAGACTTAAGAATATTTTCAGCAACTGTTACGGCAGATGAAGACAGTGGTGCATAATCCAAATCTTTACAATATTGCTGGCCATCGTGAATTTCCCACGAGAATAAGTTCAAAAGATCCTTTGCTCTGTCTTCGGAACGATTATTATAATTCTGCTCCTGGTAAATCAAAGCCCAGGTAAATCCGCTAATTGGATACCCATCAGGAGCATCTGTATTACCGATGAAAATTTTTGAATCAGCAGGTAATTGTACATTGCTGGAAGCGCTGGTTGAAGCTATATTTGGGACAATATAATTTCCCGATTTGTTTTGCACTTTGGCATAAGGCAAATTGTTTTGGATTGCATAAGCTAGCTCAATATATCCAATACCACCGGGTGTTTGCTTGATAATCCCTGATACCCCCGGATTCCCTTTGCCTCCGAGCCCGGTTGGCCAGTTAACAGAAGTTCCTTTACCAACTTTGGTACTCCATTTAGCATTTACTTTAGAAAGATAATCTGTAAAAATATTGGTAGTTCCGCTGCCATCTGACCGGTGAGCCACTAATACTGCGGTTGCCGGTAATTTTACTCCCGGATTTATGGCAGCAATTTTTGGATCATTCCATTTGGTTATTTTGCCCAGGTAAATATTTGCAATCACTTCCGGAGTAAGCTTCAGCGTATCTTTTACTTCCGGCAAATTATAACTCATCACTACAGCGCCTGAACACATAGGAATATGCAGCACGGGCACACCCATTTTCTGCGCCTGCTCTTCGGTTAGTGGAGCATCTGAATCTCCGAAGTCAACCGTTTTGTTGGTTAACTGAAGAATACCTCCGCCGGAACCGATTGCCTGGTAATTTATCTGTAACCCGTTAAGTTTGGTATATTCTGAAAATTGTTTTGAAAATAATGGATAAACGAAAGTGCTTCCGGCGCCTAATAACGTTTTATCGGCACTGCCGGAAGTGGCGGTTGAATCTGTGGAAGCACTTTGATTTGAAGAACCACCGCCGCAACCTGTAGTAACACTCCCTAACACTGCTAAAACAGAAGCTGCTAAAAATATACTTTTGATTTTTGATTTAAATTTCATGATTATTTTTTTGAGTTATTTTTAAATTGATTGATACTATTTTTTAATTTTTATTTTCCAAAAACAAAATAAAACGTTAGCCGGGCAACGACATCACTTGTGTTGTATTTTGGTGCAAAGCCCTGGTTTGTGTAATGATTAATCCAAATATTCGGCATCAGATGAACATTTTTCGTTGGTGTGAAATCAAGCCCAGCCGTTATAAAATTTTCTTTGGTTGACGGGTCATTATAGCCGCTTGTATTTCCTACGTATTTGTTGTACTTACCATTGTCAATCTTGTTATCAGGGTTGAAAAAATCGGTGCGTGCAAAGAAATTTAATTTGTCTTTGACAATCGTGCCGCGTGTAAAAATTGAAAGCCCTGTAGCATTTACTGATAAAATATCTACGTTGCCCGTGGAAATTTCAGTAGCCTGGTTGTCATTTTTCAGATGGTTACTATATGCCTCTACACCAAATGTAAACTTAGGAACCGTGTAGGCGACAAAACCTTTAGTCATGCTTCTTGAATGTTTCATGCCATTAACCGGCGACGTACCGTTGTAATCCACATATAAATTTACATATAATTTTTTATCCAGGAATTTTCCCCAGATATCTCCGTAGAGCCATTTATAATTATCTCCTTCTGGCTTAGCGCCTGTTCCATTACCCACCATCAAATCATACCCAAAGTTTTGTGATTTCGGATCGAATTTTCCCTGTAAAGCAGCTCCTAAATCGTAAGAAGGTGTGCCACGGATATCAATAATCGTCTTTTCAACAGAGCGATAGCCCCATATTGGCTCAGAAGACATAGAAAAGCCTGGTGTACCAACTTGTCCTAGAATCAGATCCGTACCTTTCCAAATATCTTTAATACGAAGGTTTGCAAGCTTTACATAAAAAGCGAGCTTATTATCACTTAGCGCTTCTCCGGGCGCTGCTTCAAGTAATACTTCAGCAGCAAATTTTTTGGTAATATTATAGTTATAACCAAGATAAAGCCTCCTAATCTGGAAGGCATTCCTGTTTTTAGGCACGCCTGAATACTGGCTGTTGCTGCCCCGGTTCAGGGAATCTGCCTGGGCTTTTACATAATAATCACCAAACATATAACCCCATAATTTGCCGGAATTAGGGCTTCCTGCTTTAAAGGCAGAGTCGGAACTTGAAACGAATTGAGCTTTCAGGCTATTATTACTCAACAATAATCCAATGCATAATACGATTACAAATGATCGCATTTTGGTAAACATTTTGAACATAATATTTTTTTTTATTTCGATTGCAAAATTCACTTACCAATGTTAACTCAACTTTAAGCCAACGTTAAGTTATCATTACCAAATTTTTTTAAAGGGAAATTCCGGGTAAAATAAAAATTCATAAAATTTGTTGCTTTACTGTGCTTCTATTAAAAAGAATATTCCACTGATAATTAATATTAGGCCCCATCCGGAACCAAAGCATCTTTCTTACAGTGTATTGTTAGCAAACGAAGGAAGAAAAGAAATTGAAAAAGCTATAAATCCAGTGGACAAACAAATAACCCGGATTTCTGTTTTTTAAAATCCTGAATCCAATATTGCATTCTTTATTTGAAATTTGATTTGTCCGGTTTATATTTATATCATTAACACCAACTTAAAATGCCAACAGAATCTATCAATATATTTGCATGCTTAGCATTTTAAAAAATTGGCATACCAATACCCTGAAGATTTTATAATTCTTTTCTGCGTTGCAAAGTCCACATACACAAGGCCAAAGCGGGGATAATATCCTTCCGCCCATTCAAAATTATCAAGTAGTGTCCAAATAAAATAACCTGTAACTTTTATCCCTTCCTGCTTGGCACGAAGTACCTGTGAAATATTATCCTGAATGTATTGCTGCCTTTTTGCGTCATCTACTTCCCCATTAACTACAGTATCAGTAAATGCAGCACCATTTTCTGTAACTATTAAAGAAGGCATGTTTTTATAACTGCCGAACTTCTTCAAAACATAATAAAGAGATTCAGGATATACTTCCCAATTCATTAAAGTTGCTTCCACATCTCTCTTGTCGGCCCTGATTATTTTTGCGTTCATGTAAGGCATAAATGAAGTATGTGTTACTATCTCTCTCGTATAATTTTGCACACCAATAAAATCCATATTAAAGGCAAGATTTTTTTCATCCTCAGGCTTCATGAACTTTTCAATACGCTTTAATAATTTTAAATCTTCCACAGGGTATCCAAGACCCAAAAGTGGCTCTATAAAAAGACGGTTCAGCAAGGCATCTACTTTTTTTGCTGCGATAATGTCTTTATGAATATTGCGAAGCGGTTCTATATGAGAACATGAAAATGTGCTTCCCACGTTGCTTTGTGGCTGAAGCGATTTGATAAGTGCGCCACCGGTAGCCTGACAGATAGCGGCATGGTGCGTGGCCGCTAAAAAATTATTAAGACCTTTCTTCCCAGGTGCATGCACGCCTAAAAAGTATCCTGCACCTGTAAAAACCATTGGCTCATTAAGTATCATCCAGTTAGTAACCCTGTCCCCAAAATATTTAATACAACATGCAACATATTCCAAAAACCAGTCAATAATATTCCTGTTAACCCAACCTCCTTTTTTTTGAAGTTCAAACGGTAAATCCCAATGATACAAAGTAACCCACGGCGTTATATTGAGCTCCAGGCAAAAGTTGATAACCCGGTTATAAAAATCAATGCCCTCGCTGTTTACGCAACCTGTTCCGAATGGGAATATGCGGCTCCAGGAAATAGAGAAGCGATAGTTTGGAATGTTAAGCTCAGCCATCAGGCTGATATCTTTTGCATAGTGGTTATAAAAATCACAGGCTATATCTCCGTTATGATTTTGAAAAATCTTTCCTTTTTTCTTTACAAAAATATCCCATATAGATGGCCCTTTTATATCCGGTGTGCGGTTCCCTTCTATCTGATAAGCTGCCGTCGAAACACCCCATGTAAAATTGTCTCCGAATTCTTCTCTGCACAGTAACATGCTATCCCTTTATTTGATTCAAAATATTTCCAAGGTTAAGCTTATGTAACTTTGTTTCGGAACTATCGTTCCTGGAAATTAATGGGTGAGTTTGTTTATTGATTTCATCTGTATGCGCTTTAAAAACTTCATCTATAATGCTTTCAGTAATGTTTGGATAATCAACCTGCACAACGTCACTGTTTTTTACCCACGCTATTATTTTTTCAATCTTCGGTTTTTTAAGTTTTTTTAAAACAGGTACGCCCATTTCTTTTAGGGCCGCTGCATTGCACTGTTGCTCATATTGCCCTTTCATGGGTATAACCATTAACTTTTTTTTCAGAAACAAAGCTTCAGCAGGAGTTTCAAAACCGGCACCACAAAGTACCCCGGTGCAAGTGAGCAGGCTTTTTATAAATGCATCATTGTTTACAGGGCACACATCAATATTTTCTTCTTTGTATGTTTTCTTTGTATGCTTTGAAAATACTTGCCACTGAACATCTTTGATCCTTCTCAATATTTTAATGATCCTCCGGTCATTATAAGCGGGCAGGTATACCGTATAATGTGAACTTCGGAAGCTATTGGCATTTCTTATTTCATTACGAATAACGGGTGTAAAAATATTTTTGCCGTAAGCCTTAAAGTGAAACCCGAACTTTTCCGTAACGGGTGCATATTTTTTTAAAATAGCTATGCCCACGAGATCTTTCTTGTTGGGCTCCGGAGATTTTTTATTTAAAACAGCTACCTGGTGGCTGAGGCCTATACAGGGCATATGATTGACGAGGCAAGCCCATGCGCTTACCGGTTCAAAGTCGCTTATAACAATATCATATTTTTTGACAGGAAGGTTGTTTACCTCCCTAAGAAATCTCCTTAATTTCGCTTTTTTATACGTTGATACCAGATCAATACCGCCTTTTTTTCCAAATACAAAACACAAACCTTTGAACTGGTATTTTACGGGAAAGCCAAGGCTTACATCAGCTTCAGTGCCGCTTATCAATATATCTATATCTCCCTTTTTTTTAAGCAGGGGAATTATGTCTCTTGCCCTGCTTATGTGGCCGTTGCCTGTACCTTGTATTGCGTATAATATTTTCATTCCTGATTCATCATGTTAAATTCATGAAGCATATTGATAAAAAGTTCTTTATCCCCTGGCTCACTATTTTCTTCATCCTCGTTTACCTCTTCCGCCATCTCTGATTCATTATATTTATAGATCGTCCATATGCCATCAATATATTCAAGAGAGGTAAGGTTCTCGATCCAGTCACCGGAGTTTAAATACAGGATAGACCCGCTGGCATTGCTGATCTCACGCATTTCGGGATGATGAATATGCCCACATACCACATAATCATATTTATTTGAAATACCGATATCGGCTGCCGTAGTTTCAAAATTATTAATGAATTTAACTGCGCTCTTTACACTATTTTTAATTTTTTTCGAAAGGGATAATTTCCCTTTCTTGAAAATTTTTTCTGAAATAAAATTGGCAAACGTGTTGATGAGTATTAATGTATCGTAACCAATCGCGCCAAGTTTTGCCAGCCATTTGGAATGCTGCATCGTTACATCAAATACATCGCCATGAAAGAACCAGGCTGTCTTATTGTTTGACAATGGAAGCACTACTTTATTCACGATACGTAATGAACCCATTTTTAATCCTGTAAACTTTCGTAACATTTCGTCATGGTTGCCTGTGACATAATAAATTTTAACTCCCTTGCCAATCCAGTTCATAAGGTGTTTTATAACTTTCATGTGGCTTTTAGGCCAATACCTTTTACTGAATTGCCAAATATCAATTATATCGCCGTTGAGAATAACTGTTTTTGGCCTCACTGATCTTAGGTAGGATAATAGCTCTTTTGCATGGCAACCATAAGTGCCCAAATGCACATCACTGATGACTAATACCTCAATTCTACGCTTTTTTTTCTGCATTATAAATGCACTTTAAAAAACTTAAAAGGAGAAGAGAAGGCTGACAATCTTGCGAGGAAAATTCTTACGATAATTTTCTGAATCAAATAAGAAACTGTTTTCATGACATGAAGTTTATAATCGGTAAAGTATAAAATCAGTTAACAAAACTGAATTAATATTACAAAGTAAAGCTTCGTATATGATGAAAACATTACGGTATTATTAAGGTATCATTAAATTAACAGGAGTTTTCTGATAAAATCTGTTATATATGATATTCTATTAAATGGCAGCTTTATTCAACATTCGTCCCCGGGTTTTTACTTTTCCGTTTTTTTGTGGAGCCGCGATATAAAACTTTGCTGGCTTTCTTGATGCTTTTTTCTAAATCCTTTTCGTGGATCAAAGGATTTACTTTAATAAGAATTGAAGTCAATTCCTGTTTAATATAATTTTGAATGTCTTTTTTAGATTTGCTATTTGGTTCCATTAAGTTTGATTTTAAGGTATAAAATTTTTTACACAAACTTAAATTTCCTTTTTGAGATCCAATGTTAAGTTTTTTGAATTAAAACAGGTAATTAATGGCCATCTAAATGTGCATTAACTTTCTGAAATTTTAATTGCGAATCATTTCGACCCCGGATCTTTTGGACTTACTGCATTTCTGTTTGCTTTTATTTCAAGGCTGAGCATTACCGGGTATTTATCTGAAAAGTGATAAAGTGCATCAAGTACATTGGCAGGTGTGGAGGTATTTACTGAGGGAACATTGCTATTGATACTTACTCCAAGCCGGTCCCCATCATTGCCTACCGATTGATATGAATGCGGGATATAGCCAATGTAATTACTGCCATTGATCAACCACTTTGAAATAAAAATATGATCATACCAGCCCTTACCTCCGGCACTTGACCCGCATGAATTGGGGCCGTAAGGAAGTGACCGGGTAGAAGTGGTTAAAAAGGGGGCCACATAAAAAGGCGAAACACTCCAGTTGCCTGGATACTTCACCGTCTCATCCGGATAATAAGGTGGATCGCTCATTGCCGTACTGCTATCATTAGAATTAATGAGAGATTGGTAGCCATGTTCAAAAGAACCCCTGGTATTGAAATCGCCCATGACGATCAAATTAGGGAAATATCCAAATTTTGACCTGAGTGAAGCCATGACTGTCGAATCCTGGAAATCCCGTTCGAGGCTGTAAGAACCGGATTTTGTGTGACAGATTACGACATACAAAAAAGTAGTATCCTTAGTTATGGACAAATTAATATCGTTATAATAAAATTTATAAAGATCAAAATCGGTAACCAGGGAAAGAAGGTCCTCTGTACTCACATAAGTTAATTTCTGTTTGTTGTAAAACAAAACAGAAAGGGTGCCCGAGCCGGATGCATTTGTAGGAGAAGCATAATTGTATTTATCGGGGCTTACAAAGTTGAGCACATTCGTTAAAATTTCATCTGCAAGATTTCCCGGGGAACCAGGCAAATAAGAAAATGCAGTCATTTTTTCACAGCTCATTAAATCAGGTTGAGTGTTTTGAATAATAGTCCTGAAATAACTATCCAGCGAAGTTGTACTTCCTTGGCACAAGTCACCGTAATTGAGCACATTATAGGCCATTACCCTCAATGTATCTGTTTTCTCAAATGTGCCTGCTCTAGGTAAAGTAGCAATATTATTAGTGCCCGCTACTTTTTTTGAACAGGAAAAAAGCAGGGAGGCCAAAAATATAAAAAGAAAAGCTATAGACGACTTCATGTATGCAAATTGTAAAGTTTATATCTTCCGGATGGCAGCCAATTTTAGTTTACTTTAATCTCAAAGTCTTGGTTGCACCCCAATGAATATCTTTCTCCGGATTTTGAAGATCAGTATTCCATAAACATTCCCTTACGGTCATAGCCATGGCATTTGTATCAATGGTAATTAGCTGGAATGAAAGTTTGGTTTCATCGGTTCTCGAATAATCTCCTTTCATAGGAGAATCAACCCTGAAGGTATTAAGCGCCACATCATTATCCGGCCCTTTGTACACATAATATTCATTGAAATTTTCGTTGCCGTGGAAATAAGCTTTTATATTAGGGTGCCTTTTTAAGAAACTTACCCAACCACGTTGTTCAATGTCCGTTTTACCTGCAACTGCAGTCGTTCCATCTTTATATACTTCATCTGCCAGATCTTCAAACCTGTCACTTGAATTTATGCCCCTGGCTTTATACGGATTGGTAAAATGCTTTGCTTCACATTCCGGTTGGTCATGGGTAAAGAGAATTACCGGAGTTTTAGCTGAGACTGATTTAAGATCTTTTTCCATCCAGATTCTTTCTGAAGAATCTGGCCATAATGTGATAAACATAAAATGGATGCCACCTATGTTTTTTGAGTAATTAATTTTATCTTTTGAATAGTCGTAATTCTTAGTAGTTAATGGTTTAGCGGGTTTCATCATGAGGTTATAGATCCCCACCATGGACGTAGGGTCAACCTTTGGCTTCATGGGCCTGTAGAAACCTACCGTATTAGTAATATCATGATTGCCGGGAATTAATAAAATTTGGGTTCTTTTTTTATGATGATCCCTAAGCGTTATTCCATTTATATAATCTGAACAAAATTGCCTCCACGATGTGGCATCGCTTTGATCAGGAATCTCCATCCTGTTGGCAATATCCCCGCCTTCGATAACGTAATCAATTGCCCTGATTGGCTTTCCGGCATCCACACCTTTATCATGAGGGAAAAGGGTATTGGGTAAATCATTAATCTTTTCTATCATAGCATGGTTTACCACGTGTGCCGCAACGTTTCTATCGCCTCGAAATTCCTTTCTGTTAATCCCGTAATGGGCATCTGAAGTAAAAACAATTTGTAATAAATGATTTTTTGCCGTTTCTTGAGCAAAACTGATTATGCTGCAAAAACAGGACAGTAAGAGAAGGATTCCTTTTTTCATTAATTTTATTTTATAGGTTGATAAAGATTAACCGCAAAGCAAAAACAGTTCTTTGAAATGTCTAAATATATTAGTAATTTTAACCTAAAATGTTTAGTTATGTTTTCTACTCTTAGTACTTTTGAATTTCAGTACCAGTTTAC
>DATCFI010000258.1:0-5965 GCA_036509585.1 Hanamia sp.
TCGCAAGACAGTTCGGTCCCTATCTGTGATGGGCGCTAGAAAATTGAGAGGACATGACCTTAGTACGAGAGGACCGGGTCGTACGTACCGCTGGTGTATCTGTTGTGCCGCCAGGTGCAGTGCAGAGTAGCTATGTACGGACAGGATAAACGCTGAAAGCATCTAAGCGTGAAACCAACCTCAAGATGAGTTTTCTTTCAAGGGTCGTCAAAGACTATGACGTTGATAGGCTACAGGTATAAAGACAGTAATGTCAAAGCCGAGTAGTACTAATTGCCCGTAAGCTTTATTTTTTTTTATTAGTATTACAACTTTCCCTTTATGTTAATTTATTTCGCGGTTAGCTTTTAGCTTTTAGCTTCTAGCTTATTGCCATCTTTTTATGGTGGTTTTGCCGAGGGTGTTCACCTCTTCCCATACCGAACAGAGAAGTTAAGCCCCTCATGGCCGATGGTACTACACAACAATGTGGGAGAGTAGGTAGCTGCCATAATTATTTAGACCCTTTCAGTTAATTCTGAAAGGGTTTTTTATTTTTAACAATCAAAATATGTTTACGCGCTAACCGAAATGTGGTGCTGCCCCAGCAATGGTTTTAGAGAATAAATATTATACTTATACTGAATACAGTTATTAACTATTTCGATCCAAGGCAGAATATACCTATTCAAATTCACAAATACCTTTGATCTTAAATGCTGTTAAGTCGTTCTTGGTGTTGATAATTTACTAACATGAGTTGTTACTTATCACTTAACTACATTGACATTCCACATCAACTTCTGCCCTTCAGCATTGGAACAAATGAAAAATTAGAGAAAGTTTCTTCATCCAGGGTGCCGTCTTCATTTTTAGTGATTCGCATCATTTTTTGACTTCCATTATCGTCTAATGGGATTACCATTTTGCCTCCTGTTTTTAATTGCTCAATTAATTTAGGTGGAATAAATGGTGCTGCTGCGGTTATGATTATTTTATCAAACGGAGCGTAAGTAGGTAGACCCTCAAACCCATCACCATAAAAAAATTTGATACCTGGGTATCTGGTTTTCAGGATAAATAATTTGTTTTGGTCGTACAATTTTCTTTGCCTTTCGATAGTAAAAACAGAGGCGGTCATTTCTGCAAGCACGATTGCCTGGTAAGCGCTTCCGGTTCCTATTTCCAGTACTTTTTCATGAGGCCTCACCTGCAAAAGCTGTGTCTGATAAGCCACAGTATAGGGTTGTGAAATTGTTTGTCCTTCCCCGATAGGGAAAGCCCTGTCCTGGTAGGCAATATGTTCTAATGCCGTATCCATAAAATAATGGCGGGGAATAGTCATCATGGCGTCCAGTACATTTTCATCAGTAATTCCTTTTTCTTTTATAGATTCAATTAGTTTTTTTCTAAGCCCTTTATGTCGGTAGCTATCTTCAAACTTTCGCATGGATGCAAGTTAGAAAATTTGTGTTTATGAATGAAATGGCGAAAAATATTATCCTCATAAACAGCAAACAAACAAATAATCCCAATTTCTGTTTTAAATCTTTTCTCCGGAATTAGTAATTTCCGTAAAAAAGATTTTCCATAAAAAAGATAATGTGTATATTGAATTTAGTTTATGAACTCAATAGTAGAAATACTATCCCAACCGAAAACTTAAAATCGCGATATCAGGTTATTCTCATTATTATTTGTAAATCAAAAAATTATTTTGATATGGGAAGATTTATACAACAAACCAGCCTTTTGCAATCCTTGCTTTTTATGCCTTTCAGGATGCTTGTTTCTCCAAATGTATTTCGTTTAAAAAACTTCTCATTGATGATGTTTTTTTGCATGAGTGGCGATGGAGATTTTGATTTTATTGAGAAGAAGTTTGCATCGGTAACACCTAAACATGATGCGAGAAGCGCGTCAGTACTAACTTCCCCAACTGATTATTTTCGTAGCTATCAAAGCGGCGACTGGTCATTAAATTCGACCTGGGAATCTTCGTTCGATAATATTAATTGGCAAATGGCCACCGAAGTACCCACTAAAGATGCAAACAGAATATGGATTCAAAGTACCCACAGCGTATTTGTGAGTAGTGTAATATCTCTTGATGAGCTATGGGTTGCCGGAATTTTGGAATTGCGAACGGGCGGTATTTTAAATATCAATGATGGAGTGGGAGATGATGTAGACATTTTAGGGAATGGAATGTTGCGGGTGATAAGCACGGATAAATATAACGATGCTATTAAACAAGCTACAGGGGCTGTTATTAATATCGGTACCGGAGGAACGATAATGTTGGGAAATGGATCTTCGTCTATCGGTACAGGTTACGAAGGCTTTGCAACTTCAACAGATAATACCTGGAACGACGGTGCTGTGTTTGAATATAATAATAATGGGGTTTTTGCAATTGCAGACTTAATTTATTTTCCGAATGCAACAGCAAGTGAGATACCAAGATTCAGGGTTACGAAAGTTGTTGGAACTGCGGCAAATGGCAGTGGCAAAAATTTCAATTTAAACGGATTGTTTGAATTGAATACAAATGTTTCTTTTTCCGGAGCTGGTGGGAGATATTTTAGGAATGGTATAAGAGGTAGTGCAACTCTTTCGCAAACCGGAGCGGGTAAATTTTATTTAACTGCACCCGGTGCTATTTTAGCAGGCTCACCTTTAAAAATAGTTTTATCCGCCGTTTTTGATTTATCACTTGTAAGTACGATTATTCCTATTGATGCCAGTATTGTTATAGCTGGTGCAAATATTTCAAATAAAGATGCTTTATTAAGAGTAGATGGAGCATTGGATCTTTCTAATCATAATATTACAAACACCAACGGTTCAATTGTCTTAAATGGAATTTATAGAACAACACACCCTGGTGGATTTTCTGGAAGCGGATCTTCAATCGTTTCAGGTAGCATCACCCTCAATCCCGGCTGTAATATTGAATTGTATGCAACTGGTCCTCAATCTTTAAACGCAAGAAGTGATTTCAAAAATTTAATTTTTTCAGGAAGTGGTATCAAAACCCCTAATGGGCCGTTTTCACCTTTTGGTACTATTACTATTAAAGACGATGCTATTTTTCGATTGCTCGGGAAATATTAATGGAATAAATATTGGAGACGCCATGACCAACCTCACCATGTCAGGAAACAGCAGATTTATTGTAAGTAGCAATGGTACTAACCCAAGAATGGATGGGGTTTATAATCTCACTGGAGGCGTAATTGAATTTGCAAACTCCGGCGCTACACCGCAAACCATCCGTAGTAAAAATTATCAAAACATAGAAATCACCGGTACCAATGTGTTGATGTCTACTGGCAAAATTTCCTTAAATGATTTAGGAACTTTTAAGATTAAGAATGGTGCAATTTTTACGGCGAATGATAATACTATAGAAGGCACAACAGGTTCTCAAACGGTCATAGTCGAAAGTGGAGGACTTTTTAGATGTGGCACTAACAAAGGGTTTCACGGTTTTACTATTACACCGATTCCAATTAAAAGCTCGGCGATCAATTCGGATATTGAGCATATAATTCTTGAGCCAAACAGTACGGTGGAATATTCCCGTTCAAGCCCGCCGTTAGCCGATGGAGATCAGCCGATAACAAATACCAACGGGCTGATTTATCAAAACCTCATTCTCTCCGGTACTGGAAATAAAACTGCCCCAACAGGCGATTTAATCATACAAGGAAATTTATCCAAAACAGGTTCCTGTAATTTTATTCACAATGATGGAACGGTTATTTTCAACGGAAGCAATGCCCAAACCTGCAATGCAAGTTCTCCGCAAATGTTATTCAACAATCTTACTAACAAGAATATTTCAGGATTGGAGATAAATGGCGGCCTGTCTGTTTATAAAAAGCTTTTATTCGAAGATAATTCTATAACAAATCTGAATGCAGATATTACTTTGAAAAGTGATAAAAATCAGACTGCAAGTGTGGCAAAGATTCCATTGAATGCAGCCTTTAACTATAACACCGGGTATTTTGTTGTGGAAAGATTTATTAATTCAGGAAGCCTGCCAGGCGGCCATGGAAAATCGTGGCAATTGCTTTCTTCGTCTGTATTTGGAGAAACTATTTTTAATACCTGGCAGGAACGTGGAGATAATGTGATTGTCAATTTTGGTACCTGGATTACGGACCCATTGGGCACAACATTTGGATTTGATGGAACGTCTATTTCTCCGTCAATAAAAACTTTTAGTTCTTTAAATCAATCATGGGAAGGTATTAGTAATACCAATCTTAATGTTGCAGATCCGCAGGGATATTTTGTGTACGTTCGTGGCGATAGAACTGCCAGGGGTTTGTCTAACTCAGCAACTCCTGTGACTTTAAGAACATGGGGGAAATTATTCAGAGGTGACCAACCTTCCATAAATGTTGTTGCTAATTCCTACCAATCAATTGGTAATCCCTATGCGTCGGCTGTTGATTTTTCTAAATTGATTACTTCCAATATTGATCATTCATTTTATGTTTGGGATCCATCCATCCAGGGAAGTTATAATGCGGGCGGCTATCAAACCATTTCGGCTACCACGGGGTTTATAGCAGTTCCCGGGGCTAGTACGATTTACGCTTCAAATGCGGATTATAGAAACATTCAATCGAGCCAGGCTTTTATGGTACATAATTCTTCATCTGTAAACGGATCTATTCAATTTACGGAAGATTGTAAAATGGCGGACGGGCATCATTTGGTAAACAGGGAAGGCGCTGAAAGGCAGATGTTTTTTGCGAGTTTATACAATAAAGAAGGTTTGTTGGTAGATGGAAACGCGGTCGTTTTTGATGAAGATTTTTCCAATAATACGGACGGACATGATGCAGTAAAAATGCAGAATGGTGGAGAAAATTTTGCAATAGAGCGGAATAGTAAAAAGTTTGCGATAGAAGCAAGGCAGCCAGTGTCGAGACCCGATACCGTTTTTTATGATTTGCATAATCTGAAGCAACAGGAATATCGCCTGGTGTTCGTTCCAAAAAATATGAGTGGAGAACTAAGAGCTTCATTAACTGACCGGTTTTTGAATACTGAAACAACGATTAGTTTAGACGATAGTACCTGGGTGAATTTTTCTATCACCTCGGACGCTGCTTCCTATGCCTCAGATCGATTCTTAGTTGTGTTTCTGCCTGAGTTCGCCGAAAGAAGCCTTCCGTTACTTTTTATTTCCGTTAACGCCTGGCAAAAAAATAAAAATATTCTTGTGGAATGGAAAGTCGGAAATGATAACAACATTGATCACTATGAGATAGAGCATTCTGTTGATGGCGTGCAGTTCTTGATAAGAGATGATAAAAATGCTTTAGGTTTAAATGAAAGCGTCAATAGTTATTTAGATGAAAGCCCAATCAATGGAAATAATTTTTATCGTATTCGCGGCATAGATAAAAATGGAAAGTCATTTATCAGTCCTGTAGCAAAAGTGTTTTTAGAAAGATTTAAACCAGGCATCAGTATATTTCCTAATCCGGTGGACGGAGAAATAATCCGTCTCCGTTTTATCGGACAGCAAGTTGGAAATTATTTGATGACTCTTTACAATTCTTCCGGCGAAGTGTTGCGAACTAAGACATTGTATCACACAGAAGCAAGTGAAAATCATTCGTTAACGATTAAGAAAAATTTGCCACGGGGAATCTATATTCTTGAAATTACGGGACCTGGAGAAATAAAGGAATTCCTGAAAGTAGTGAAGTGATTTTTTTTGAATTAAAGTAAACTAACTTTTGAGGTAACTATCCAGTAGTGTAATATATTTTAAAAATCATATAAGACAGCTTCTTGTTTTCAATTTTCTGATAGTTATGCACATTAATTTTCCGGGTTTAAAAAATCTGTTTTTTGTTCACATTTTTTGTCTAAAATAAGTTGATTTTGTTGATTAAAACCATTGTCGTTATTAGCTTTTAACCTTTTAATTGTTTTCCTTTGTGTTCACAAAATA
>DATCFI010000259.1:0-3074 GCA_036509585.1 Hanamia sp.
AAAGCAGCGATAGCAAATCCTGTAGAGAGTTTGAGAAGTGAATAAATTCATTGACAGTGGATAATTGACAATTGAAAATGAGAATACCGCTTATTTGTTGGTTTAACGAAAATGAATAACATCAACCAATAAACGAAAAATATAAGAAAATAATAAACCGGAGAGTTTGAGAATTGAATAGAACCCCAAAATCCCCGAAGCAGAAATGTAAAGTCTGAAAGTTTCGAAGTTATTTTATGAATACGTTCTTTTTTAATCTCCTGAATGCTATTTATATTTTAATTTTATCGCAGTAACAATTCGTTAGCGGACGATAATACTATCCGTTATCATTTTCAAATGCGATTATAATGAAACTATTTTCACTGTTGTCGGTGCTATTATTATTTTCCGCAAAAGCCGAAGCCCAATTCAGCCTGCAAAATTTTCATCTTAATATTTTTGCCGGAATTGCCAATTATCACGGTGATCTTCAGGATAAATGGTTCACATTTTCCCAATCTAAATTCGCCGGTGGTATTGGAGGCACCTACGATATTTCGGATCATATTTCTTTAAGAGGAGCGCTCCATTATGCAAACATTTCGGCAGATGATAAGTTCGGAAAGAACCGGGCAAGAAATTTGAATTTTTCTTCTAAACTTTATGAGGCAAATGCGGGAGTTGAATATTATATTACTCCTCTGGGGGATCATGTTTTAACGCCATATGTTTTTGGCGGAATAGCATTTTATCATTTTAATCCTTACTCTCACGACACTTTGGGCAAAAAATATTTCATAAAATTTTTAAATACAGAAGGAGAAGGGTTTATCCCCGGAAGGGATCCTTACAAACTCACACAATTTGCAATTCCTTTTGGCGCAGGTGTAAAATTTCCACTAAGTGAAAATATAAATGTAGGCATTGAAGTGGGGTACAGAAAATTATTTACCGACTATCTCGATGATGTCAGTACTACCTATGTTGATAAGAATGTATTGCTGGCAAAGATGGGTCCAAAGGCTGTGGAGCTTGCCTATCGCGGCAATGAACTTAAGAACGGAGCCCCCTACCCTCCGGGCGGAACTGTCCGGGGATCAAAAGGGAACGACTGGTACTACTTTGCATGTTTCACCGCGTCTTTCCGTATATTCAGAAAAGAAAGTGGTAACAATATTGCCGGGAGGAAATCACAAAACGAATGCCCCAGGAATGTGCAATAGCAGCAAAACATATTAGTGAAGCGGCTGGTCTTAACCGGCAACGATGAACAGAAATCTTTACTATTTGTTTGCTTATTAGAAACTAGCTTCCTGAGGCTAAATTAAATAACACGCCCCAGCCAGTACAAGCGTCCCATCCGGGCCCGGCAACATAACCGGTATTCGCTGTAGTCGTTTTATTATTTCCACTAGTGATATCTCTGCACAAAGCTGGATTATAATAAACGTCTTAATAGTTTGCTGATAATGAGATGAGAACATCATTTGGCTTTTTAAATTTATTAAAGAAATGGTTCAAGCATTCTCCCTCCTCTCCTAATGATTCAAAATACCTATTATGGGTTACAGCACGTCTTGTCTTTTTCCAGAATGACTCAATAGGATTGAGTTCGGGAGAATATGCAGGTAAATACATTAATTCGATTTTATCCTTAATTGATTTCAAAAATTCTCTGTTAATTATAGCGTGATGAAATCTGGCATTATCCAAAACCAATAAGATTTTTCTTTCTGTCCTGGCACATTTAATAATCCGCTTAACAAATGCCTTAAAACTTACTGCATTGAATATCTCTGCATTCATAGTAATCAGTTGCCCATTATCCATGCCCATTGCACCCATAACACTTATTTTCTCTCTTACCGGAGGAGATTTTATTTCAGGGGTTGTTCCTTTTAAAAACCAAGCTCTTACTATCGTTGTGTTCCGTTGGAAATGACATTCATCTTCAAAATAAATTTCATAGTTTCCTTTTTTTCGAATCATTCTAAGTTTTTTTTAAAAGCCTTCTTGGCTTCTGCATCCCCTTTAGCCACCATTGTTCTCCCTCTCTTTAGTCTAAAACCAAGTTTGTTAAAGATCCTTTGGCATTGCCTTACTTTTAATTCTTTTCCAAATTTTTTTTTAATATAATGAGATAGCAATTTCCCGTCCCATAAATTTGAATCCAACCCAGATTCATTCGGATGTTTTTGAATTTGGTCTTTGAGATGAGCCATCTCAACTTCACTCAATGACGCACTCCTTCCTGGTTTATCCTGATCTCGTAAAATATCTATACTGCCTTCTGAATTAATCCAATTAATCCAATTCGCTATAGTTCTTGGAGAAGTTTGCATAATTCTTCCAAGGCTTTCTGTTGTGCTTGTCGGATCATTTATAAACATTTTCAAAGAACATAACCTATAGATAAACCTTCCTTCCGGGTCGCTACTAATCAATTTGTTAATTTGTCGTTCTATTTTTTTGGGTTCATTAATCGTTAGTTTTTTCATGCCTTTAATTTTTATCAAAGGTATGAAGTTAATTTTATTTTATCCGCAATTATATATGTCGTTTATTATAAGGTAAAATCATTGCCAGATAATACCCAATACAATTGCGGCGAAGCCAATCGTGCCATACCAATTTTTGCAGAGGCGACTTGTCCCTCTAATTGCTCCATTGCATCATTTTGGTAAGCAGTAATAAACGGGTTTACCAACACTTCAATTTCTGGTTGGGTATTTAAAACCGGAAACAGTTCATCATAATCAGATTGCATCAGTTCTATGACATGCGGAAGTGTGCAATATTTTCCATCAGCATATTTTTTCAAAAACCAAATGATGGCCGTAACAAAGTTGATAGGTGATTCTACAAAGAAATCTCCCTGCTTGTTGATCCATTCTCTGTTCAATCCCAATAAGATTGTTCTTGCAGATTCCGTTGCATCGGTAATATCATTCATCGTATTTGGGTCTAAAGGATTGCAGCGATGCGATACAGAAAGATTATCAAAGTTGATAACATAGAAAGATGGCGGCACGGAATATTTGTGTTTGTTTTGTTGCAACCAGTTGTAAACTATTTTGGATAAGTCATCGTAT
>DATCFI010000260.1:0-2143 GCA_036509585.1 Hanamia sp.
GTCAGCTGAGATTGACTAACATATTTAAACTTTGATGCACGGCTTTTTAATGCTTTTGCCATATTTGCTTGCACTTGATTCAATCAAATTTCAACAAAATCCACGACAGTACGGAATTTGATAATAATCAGCAGACCCTAAATACTAAAAATGAAATGTCATTTACGAATAAATCCTTTTTATTAATTCTTTATTTTTTTCCATAACAACTTTTCGTTTCAAGCTCAACTTTGGCGTCATCTCGCCAGTATCTATCGACCATTCATGAGGCAGTAATTCAAACTTCTTTATTTGTTCCACATGATTAAAATATTGGTTATAACGCTCAACCTCTTTCTTGTAGAGCTCTTTCACAAAGGGATCGTTTATCATTTTTTCATTGTTCGTCGTATCAATGTTCTTTTCTTTACATAACGCTTTCAAAATATCCAAGGCCGGTACAATCAGGGCACTTACAAATTTTTCACCAGCGCCTATGACCATTATGTTTTCTATCAGTTTCGATTCCTTCATTTTATTTTCAATCACCACCGGTGCTACATATTTTCCACCGCTGGTTTTAAACATCTCTTTCTTGCGATCGGTAATTTTTAAAAACTTGTCATCTATCATCATTCCTATATCTCCCGTTTTGAACCACCCATCTTCCATCACCTCTGCAGTAAGCTCGGGATGCTTGTAGTAGCCCATCATCACATTAGGCCCTTTGCATAATATTTCACCGTCTTCAGCAAATTTCACTTCAACGTTTTTGATCAGCGGACCTACTGTGCCAAACATTCTTCCTTCCTCCTGATAACGGTTTACGCTTATTACCGGAGAAGTTTCGGTAAGTCCGTATCCTTCCATAATAGGAATGCGCGCAGCGGTAAAAATTCTGATAAGCCTTACCTGGCAGGCAGCACCACCACTAATTATGCAAACAATCCGGTTACCCAATGCTTCGCGCCATTTATTGAAAATAAGTTTGTTTGCTATGGACAATTGGATGTTGTAAAAAAAACCCTGATTTTTATTAATCTCAAACCGCGTTGCCAGGCTGTGTGCCCAAAAAAATAATTTCCTTTTTACACTTGTAAGTTCATCACCCTTCTGCATTATTTTTTCATATACCTTTTCGAGAAGGCGTGGCACTGTAGTAAATAAATCAGGAGCAACCTCCTTTAGATTTTCGGGAATGGTTTCAAAGCTCTCGGCGAAATAAATTGAGGTCCCTTTAAACAGGTTGAGAAAAGTTACCATCCTTTCAAAAATATGATTGAGAGGAAGGAAACTTAAGGCTTTAAAATTATCGCCCGGTGGAAAGCAAGGCATACTATCTAACACGTTACTCAAAATATTTTTATGCGAGAGCATGACGCCTTTAGGCATTCCTGTAGTTCCTGATGTATAAATGACAGTGACAAGATCTTCGTATTTTATCGTATCTGAAATGGATTTTATTTCCTCCAAATGAGCTTCACTTATCGGCTTGAGAAGATCTTTCCAATACACTTCACCTTCTATCTTTTCAAAAGAAATAATTTTATTAAGGTGGGGTAAATTGGGTTGTATGTGTCTTGTCTTTTCTAATAAATCCCGATCGTTTACAAATATTAATTTAACATCAGAATCATTTAAAATAAATTCAAGATCATGCTCACTAACAGTAGGATAAATAGGGATTAATACCGCACCGATTTGTTGTACTGCCAAATCGAGCATCACCCATTCAGGACGGTTTTTTGAGATCACTGCTACTTTACCTCTATCTTCTACCGAAAAATCTCCTGGCCCTATTCCCTCGCGAAGCAAGCCCGCGCTTAGCTGATTTACGATCTCCGCAACTTCCTGCCGGGAATATTCTTTCCATTTCCCGTCCTCCTTCCCTGCAAGCATTGTTTTGCCCGGGTCTTCTTGCAAAAGAATTTGAATACAATCAAATAAACGTGTTGGATTAGCCATGGCATTAATTAATTTAGGATAAACTAGAGACAAACAATCACTTCAACTTCTAAATTAATCAATAGGTATATACGTTTAGTCCGCCCAGTTTTTTATTCTTTGTCTCCAATTCTCTTTGGGTTATTTTTCACCATTCTTTCGATTAGTTTGTGAAAGATGGTATCCATATTATTTCTTCTGTTATATCGGTAATGATATT
>DATCFI010000261.1:0-5935 GCA_036509585.1 Hanamia sp.
AGAGAATTATTATCAGATAAAGAAAGGGAAAAAATAGATAAATATTTAAAGCTAAATTTTTACACCTTTTGGAGGTTTGTAAATATTTTTTTTCATTCAGGAGCAAGAGAAAATGAGATGTTGGCTTTACAGGCAAAAAATGTTGATGTGGAAAAGCATCGTTTTAAAATTTTAATAAAAAAGGGAAGTCAAAAGAGGGAAGTATATAGAACCATTAAAGATATTGCTATGCCATTATGGATAGAATTGTTGGAAGACGCAAAGCCGGAAGATTATTTGTTCAGCGTTGGATTAAAGCCAGGATCAAAGAAAATCATCAGGGAACAAATTACCAGGCGATGGAATGTACATGTAAAGAAGAAACTAAATATTACGGCGGATTTTTATAGCCTGAAACATTTGAATATCGATGAAACCGCTAATGCTTTAGATATAAAGGATGCTTCAGTAATGGCTGGCCATACTACACCTGTTATTACAATTGAATACTATGCATTGAATGAAAAGAAACGACAACATGAGCGCCTGCGTAAAGTGAATAATTCATTTGTATAAAAATTGATTTTATTTAACCTTTTTCTCAAATATCTAATCCATTACCTCTCAATTAAGCGGATATCTGTGGGAGCACACGGGTTCGAACCGCGGACCCACTGCTTGTAAGAACTGACTTACCCATTTTTTTGATTTTTTTATACTTGGCGCCGTACCTTTTTTACTAAATTTTACTGCCTTTACTAACGTTTTTAATAACCCTTCTTTTTCGTCTCATATCCTCCCAGCGCCTCTTTCAAAAGGGTAATAGTTTGTTCCAAAGACTCAATTCTTTTATCCTTCTCTTCTAACAGCTGATTTTTCAGTGTTAAAACGTCTTCCGGATCTCCTGTTTTTTCCTTCGCTTCAAAGCTTTTCAAAAAATATTCTGAAATGTTCTGAAAATCTTTCACCCGGAAAAATCTTTTGATTTTTATCGAATCCTCATAATTTGGCTGAACTCCCGTTTCCCACTTTTCAAGCCGAAACTTCAGCACAATTGCTTTCCCTGCCGCCAATCGATTCGCTCTATTCTTACATTGATGATTATTATGATGACCTTTCAGATTCACAGATAGAAGAATTCAAATCTTCAAACAAAGCCACTGGCTCCAATATCTTCCCTCTCCGGGATATTCGCCTTTTACAGGCGCTTTTTCTTTTTCGCTCAATCTTTCCGCACCTATCCAGGAAGCGAGACTTCGCCGCGCAATCAAAAATAAAATTGCTTCAATAATCCGGCGCAATAAATTAGCGGCGCAAACCTTGAAAAACGAAGTCTACACTGAATTTAAAGCCCTTAAGAATTCAATAGATGAATTTCATCTTGCCGACACCTTTGAAAATTTAAAAATGGAAGCCTTTAAAATCTACACGGCTCTTTACAACCGAAATGAAATAACGCCCACCAATCTTTCCTTTGATAGTTTGCAAAATCTTCTGCACGACAAGCCAATTATTTCTTTAAAAATGCAAACATCTTTACCGCTTAATTTCATCCAAAATAACAAACCGCAATCCAGCACTTCCGTTGAAATGGATTATGTTTTTAACCCGGTTTTTTCATCGCAAAATATTGACAGTACGGATAAGCAAACCGAAAAGGAACTCTTCGATGCCTTGCAGGAACTTTCTACCAAACAAGAATTATATAATGCCAAATTGCAGGAGACACAGCAAAAGAAAGAAGAGAATAAAGTTATCCAGGCAGAATATAACAAAGCGCTGAAAGACCTGAATTCAACTGATCTTTCTGCGAAAGAGATGGCGATGAAATCTATCCAGAAATTGAAATCGTCTTATGAAAATTCGTTAAACAACGTACCCGTTTTTCCTGAAAACTTCACCGCCTTAAACAACAAGATTGCGTTTTTAAAATCAAAAATTCACATCGTGAAAACCCAATCTATTAACGGTTATCTCAAATACATTCAAATCAATTAATTATGAAAAAGATACTTATCATTTTATTTTGCTGCACAACAGGTGCAGCTTTCGCGCAGGAACAACAATTTTTTCTTAAAAAGTTTCCCGCAAATAATAACACAACCTACATAACCAATTCACCAACAGTGAGAGGCATTGTATTCTTCTATCGTAATGCGGCAGACACAAACAAAGCGGTTTTCTACATTGAAAATTTTAAACAGACAGACATAAAAATTTTTTGCGGAAAAAGCGAAGTTCTATAATTCAAAAATTTGCTTCAATAATTACAAAAGCAGACCCGGAGATTTTATTTATTCTTTCGATTCACACGGCGAAATCATTTATTTCTACCATCCAAAACCGGAGTCTAAATTCAATTAACCATGAAAACAATTATCATTATGGCCATCATAACCACAACCGTTTTACAAAGCTGCATGAAAGAAGATTTAAAAGTTTCAGACGAAGTATTGGTAATGCTTACCAACGAATGCAGGGCAAGAATTTATTTATACAATTACGACACCGGAAGGCAATATTTATCAGATATGTTTGATTGCAGTTACGTTTCGATGATTGCAATAAAAGTAGTGCCGGGAAAATACAAAGTGAAAGCAGAAACCTACCAGGGGAAAACAGTTACCAAAACTTTTAAAAAAGGCGTGTACGCGCAAACGTTAGATATTGAATTTTAAATTAAAATCTTCAAAATTTATCTGGTTTTTTTTGCACAGTTCATGTTGGGCGCAGTTTTATTTTGCAGAGATTGAACCACCATCAATTAATTCTTTAACCGAAATTATTTCGTCCCCGGATGGCACAAATAAATCTAAGATATAATTTATTGGAGTTATGTATGAAAGTGGCACATCATTCTCAAACAAATCCATCCCACTAGAATTTATTCCAACAACTAAATCATTTTTAAGAACTGGTCCACCACTTGCGCCATGGTCAATTTTCATTGTAGTTTGATAACACTTATTATGAACAAGAGGAGAGCCTTCTTCATGAAAATCAACTACTTCACCGGTTGACCATTTTCCACTAAAAGTAAATTCAATTTTGCCATTATCTAAATTTTGAGTTTCTGTCAAAGGAAAGGCATATGTCCTGATTTTGTCTCCCGCATTTAAAGTATCAAAGCTTAATGTAAATGGAGAAGCAATTTCTGGCTTTATATTTTTTCCAGCCAACCTTCGTTGCCCTAAAAACCCAATCGCTATGTCAGCATCAGGATGAGTTACTATATGTCTCAAAACCCTAACATGCCGTTCCTGATTTGAAGTCGTTTGTATTGCATACAGAGTCGGCAAATTTTGACCATTATTGTCAAAAAATACATGTCTAGCAGTTACAAAACCGCCTAAGGGTTGAATAAAAAAACCTGTACCAACACATTTAAATATTTTTGTCGCGGAATTAAAACTTATTAAAGGAAATATAGGTTCTTCTTGGTCAACTTTTTGTCCTAATGAATTTGTAAACATGTCATTTTTTATTGCGCACAACGGCCACGCATTGGCAAGGATGGCAGGAAATTAAATGAACTTTCTGCCCGAACAAAAGTACAGTAAACGAACAAAAAGATGATATTATGATTCATAGTTCAATAGAAAATTTTCAGCCGGCACTACAGCCCAATAGCGAACAAAAAGCTGATAAAATGCACGTCCTGCTATTGCGAATGTTGTGCGTAGTTTAATCTTGGCGCAGTAACGTTTCGCCGAAATCTACAACAAATTTTATGTCGAAGCCGAGTACAGTTGTAAGTGTCCTAACCGTATTTATTTGTTGAACAACTATACCGCTCCAATAGTCCTTTTCAAAGATGCTGCCTATGATTTTTTGCGCTATGTCTGGTGAAGGTTCAACACTTCTTAGAACATCTAAAAGCATATCAATTAAAAGGTCAATAGCTGTCATAAACTTTGTTCTAAAATCTTCTACTGTTTTCCCGGACTGCATGTAACTGTTGATTCTGTCTTTCAGTTGCACAATCCAATTGTCAGTAAGTCCATAACTTTTAAGTTTATTATAAATGACATTATATTGTTGTGTCCAATTTACTACTTGTCCATTTTTGCTGGAAAACAGGGCGACCAAACTAAGTTCGGGCAATGTCGCAATCGGAATTCCTGATGTGAATTTTTCTTTTTGACTTTCTAATTGATAAAAGCAATTAATATCAAAGACTAATTGCTTTTGAGCTTCTGTTATCATCCTAATATTATTGGCTGAGTTGGAAAATTTCTTTTGTGTGCTTCTTCAATATAGCAAGCTATATATGGAAGCAAGTCATCTTTTGGAATACCCCTTTGGAAAGAGTGCCGCATAATTTCTACTAAATTAGTTTCTAAATCTTGCAATGCTTTTCTAAAATGATTTGAAACTATATTAACCAATGGCTGGTATTGAGGTGCAAGCAGTTTATCTAAGTCCATACCAATATAAAAAAAGGTTTGACAAGCTTGCGATAAAACCTGTTCAGGTAATTGCATATTCATTTTTTGTGCAACCACTGTGCTCAATTCATTCTTAACAGCAACCATTGTTTCAAAAAAATAATTTCTTATTCCATTGTCCAATGGGTAATTAGTTAATAACTGAGATGGTGTCATAATTTATTTTTTACTTGTCCAGAATTGAATATAAGGTGGTGTCACACTAAATTACGCACAACGTTCAGGGCTTACCGATGGGCTGGAATTCAATGTACTTTTCGCCCGAACGTTAGCCGATTGAAAACCTGAAGCCGAAGGTAAATACAAAAAGCCGATATTTGTTCGTCTGCTGGAACTGATGCTGATAGAGAACTACAGCCGATTCTTATTCCTTCAGACAGCCTATTGCCCAACCTTTTGTGGTACGCTTTTTTTTACCAGTCATCTTTATTGTTTTCATTTTTCAGATAAGTCAAAAGGCTTGAATCGATTTGCTCCAATTCTTCGACTATTTGCGGAATAATTTTCTTTCCGTAATTCTGTCTAGACTCATAATCTTTTTCAAACTTATTATCGTTTTCAATTCTTTTTATTGCTGCTTTTTTTCCAATTCCGTCGTATCCTTCCAGTGCTTTTAGACTGAATGCTCTATATTCATCAAAGCTCATAAAATAAACAGCGAGAGAGAGGGATGCATCTGTTCCGTCAAAGATTAAATCAGAAATTTCAATTTTGTATCTGCCTTCTTTGAATTTTAAGTCTAAAGTATATTCTACTTTCTGTTTCGAATAAATAGTTGTTCCATAAGCAGTAAAATCAGCTCCAACTTCAAACGCTCCTTTGGTCAAAATATTATCATCATTGTTTATTCTTATGACGTAATTAGAATTGTTATAAGTCTTGGCAATCCAACGATTTGTTTTTTCTTTCAGTTCTTTTTTACTCAGTTCGATTTCTTGAACTCGGTCAACATATATTTTTCCATTTATTGAATCAATCACAACTTGTGTCTTTCCAATAAATCCAGTTAAAATAAATGTCAGAATCATTATTGTTCTCATAGTTTTTCTCAAATGATGTACAACGTTTACGCACTGGTGGCAGGGAATTCAATAAACTTTCAGCCCAAGCCAATGCTCAATAAAAAAATAAAAGTACAGAATACGAACAAAAGAACATTAAAGAATTTTCAGCCGTGACCACAGCCCAATAGCGAACAAAAAGCTGATGAAACGCACGTCAGCCCTATTGCCAATGCGCTTGTGTGTGTCCAGCGAAGCTGCCTATGTGATGAGAGCAGGCCTCTCGATGGGAGAAGAGGAGCAACCTTCACCATCAAACCGGTTGCATGCTGCGTTCCAATAAGTTGGGAGGTGGTGAACGATGCAACAGGTGTGTCTGTAAGAGTCGAACGTACAGTGAAGCGGCTGTGAGGTCTCGATAATTGATTACCGATGCAAAAAGAAACGATGCACATGATTGTTTCAACAGAGTTAACATTCGTTAGAAGTTGCCAGAAGTGTTAGCTG
>DATCFI010000262.1:0-21358 GCA_036509585.1 Hanamia sp.
GAGATTTTAAAAAAAGAGAAACCCTTGTTTAACAAGGGTTTCAGCTTGTTGCGAAGGGAGGGTTCGAACCTCCGACCTTCGGGTTATGAGCCCGACGAGCTACCGCTGCTCTACTTCGCGATTTAGGAGTGCAAATGTAAGGGGTAAACTACTTGCCACCAAATTTATATACTTTAGCAAATCATAAAATTTTGCTATGGTTAAAATATCACGACTTCTAATGCTTGCGGGTATTATGTTCGTTGCCGGTTGCCGTCCGAAAATAAAGGAAACGAAAGATGAAATTTACTCGCGTCATTTGCAAAAACATATTTCTTTAACTGTTATCAGTACACCGGTTCCAAAAAATAAAAGTGATTTTAATCTGCTGCTTTTGAATGACGGACAGGATATGCAACAAGCGGGTATTGGTAAAATCGTGGATAGTCTTTACAAAAAGAAATTGATCAAACCATTCATTATAGTAGGTATTGACGCTTTCGATCCCGAACAGGAATACGGAGTAGCCGGTTTTACGGATGGAAAAAATAAAGGAAGCCTGGCGTCTAAATATGGTGATTTCATTGTTAACGAACTATTACCTTTTATAAAGAAAAAGTCGTGTGTTAGAAGTTTTAGGACGGTATCCATCGCAAGCTCGGGGATGTCAGGTGTTTCCGCAATTGACATTGCGTGGGATAATTGGCAGAAATTTGATAAGGTTGGATTTCTTCCGGATTTTGCTAATTCAAATTCCAATGTGGACTTTTCAATTTTAGCTGAAAAAATTTCAAAATCGCGAAAAAGACCCAAACTTCAATTCTGGCTTAATCAAATGGACGATATGAAAAATCCTCAACGAAATGATTCAACAGGAATGGAGAGATTATTTGATGTCCTGAAAACAAAAAGTGTTGATGGTGTTTCGCGGTTGGGCATTGAAGCAGATAAGAATCGCGTTGTTCCTTTTAGTGATTCTTTCTCCCAATTTCTCACCTGGCTAAACCAAGGATCTTAATATTGTTTAATCTTTTTGAGAAATCGTACTGGCGCCTTCTGAACTCACATCTTTTTTCTCAGGATTGCCTTTATAATACAATGTACTGGCGCCGCCTGCCTTGGCAATTAATGATTTGTTGACAGTAATTTTTACATCGCTGGCTCCTCCTAAATTGGCAACACAGTTATCGACCACGAGGTCGTAATTTTTAACATCGCTTGCACCACCCGCTTCTATTTTGAGGTTCTGCACGGTGCCATTTACTTTTACCAGCGAAGCGCCGCGGAGGTCCATCTGGAGGTTCTGTATATCGATGGTACCTTTTATTTCACTTGCTCCGGAAAGTTTTATTCTAAGGCTATTTGTTATCAAGGTCCCGCTGATAATATAATTGCTTGCAGCGGAAGCTTCGAGGCTTTCGAGGTCTTTAAATGAAATATAAGCACGTAATCTACGATTGTTATTATATTTAAAAGTGCGTCCATCGTAAGAGATAATTAATACTCCATTTTTTATTTCCGTCTTGATATAATCTATATATTTTTTGTCTGAAGCGCTTACGGCCAAAGCATAGTCATCGCCTTGAGACAAATAAATGTCTATACCGTCAGACGCTTTTATTGCTGAAAACGAACCCGTGTTCCTCACCTCGGCATTTGGATCATTGATAATGGTTTGCCCAAATGAATGAATGCCAAAAACGCTGAATAATAAAATTAAAAAAGATTTCATGCCGTTTTTTTATTTGTAACGAAAATAGAAATCAAAAGTTACAATTTTTTAAAAATCATTTTCTTCTTCCTTATCTTTGCATCGCAAACAAATATTTACCGGGGTGCATCCCGTCATCGGATAGAAATCGGATAGACGGAATTGCTGAGAAAATACCCGCATACCTGATCAGGATAATGCCTGCGAAGGGAGGATGAATACTTTTACCCGCCTTCTTTTTCATGCATTGTATTGATCAATAATTTACAAACATGAAAACATCATTTTTTATTCTTTTACTGGTAGTATTCACTTTTATCGCGCATGCCCAGGATTCCTCTCATCACAAACTGAGTGATACGTTAATGCTGGATAACATTGAAATCAGTTCTATCCGTGCTTCGGATAAAGCGCCTTTCACCAAAACAGATATTAGCAAGAAAGAGATCGCCAAAGTAAATCTCGGGCAGGATTTGCCTTTTATTTTAAATCAAACACCTTCTGTTTTTGTTAATTCAGATGCCGGGAACGGAGTTGGATATACGGGTATCCATATCCGTGGGACAGATGAATCACGGATCAATGTAACGCTGAATGGCATACCGTATAATGACGCCGAAAGCCAGGGTACTTATTTTGTGGATTTGCCTGATGTGGCTTCTTCGCTAAATTCTATTCAGATACAGAGAGGGGTAGGCACGTCGTCCAATGGGGCAGGGGCCTTTGGCGCCACCATCAATCTTTCCACCAATGAAGTGAACAAAGAAAAATACCTCGAATTAAATAACAGCTATGGTTCTTTCAACACCTGGAAAAACACGTTGAAAGTTGGTACTGGTTTAATTGGAAACCACTTTTTAATTGATGCAAGAATCTCAAGAATTTCAAGCGATGGATATATTGATCGCGCTACTTCAAATCTGAAATCACTCTATTTTAGCGCAGCATATATCAATGAAAAAAGTTCGTTGAGATTTAATCTTATTAGTGGGAAAGAGAAAACATACCAGGCATGGAATGGTGTTCCTGAAAGCTATCTCGATAGCGCACGCACGTATAATTCTTCCGGAACAGAAAAGCCCGGAACGCCTTATGCGAATGAAACTGACAATTATATACAGACCCACTACCAACTATTTTATAATCACAAAATAAATAGTGCAATCAGTTATAATGTGGATGCTTTTCTTACCCGAGGAAAAGGATATTATGAAGAATACAAGGCTGATCAGTCTTTCGAAGATTACTATCTGCCGAATATTATTCATGGGACTGACACGATAACATCTACCGATCTGATAAGGCGACTTTGGCTCGACAATTATTTTTATGGCACTGTCTTCTCTTTGCAATATCATAAAAACAAAACGAGTCTTACTTTTGGCGGCGGCATTACCCAATATGATGGAAAGCATTATGATATAGTAACCTCGGCAGAGCAAGGATTTCCGCCCAATTACAAATATTTTAATGCGCCTGCTACCAAGAACGATGCAAATTTGTACGCCAAGTGGATGCAGTCATTTGGATCGGGTTTTACCGGTTTTTTGGATTTGCAGGGACGTTTTGTAAGGTATAAGATCGACGGTTTTGACGATCATCCGGATATGATGGTTGATGAAAAATATGCCTTCTTTAATCCCAAAGTCGGCATCTCTTATAATAAAAATAATTACCACACTTATTTATCCTTTTCGTTTGCTGCCAAGGAACCGAATCGTGATGATTTTGAAGCTGGTGTCACTCAGATACCCAAACCGGAAAAATTATATGATCTGGAGCTAGGTACGCAAAAAAGTTCTGCGAAATATAGCTATGGCGCCACTTTTTATTATATGTATTATCATAACCAACTCGTAAATACCGGCAAGATCAATGACGTAGGCTCATACACGAGGACCAATACCCCCGAAAGTTATCGGGCCGGTATTGAATTGCAAGGCGCTGTAGCACCGAACAAATGGTTAAACCTTTCAGGAAATATCGCTTTCAGCAAAAATAAAATAAAAGATTTTACAGAGTATGTGGATTATAGTGATAGCGTAAATGCACCGCAGAAAGAAAATATTTATCATAATACCGATATATCTTTTTCGCCGAATATCGTTGGGGCAGCAAGTGTTAACTTTATTCCGATAAAAAATGGAGAAATTGATTTGCTATCAAAATATGTAGGAAGGCAATTTTTGGATAATACGTCTCATGTAGACAGAAGTGTGAATCCTTATTTTTTAGAAAATGTGAAACTTTCCTACACACTAAACAGAAAAGTTTTTAAAAACGTAACCTTCATTTTCCAGGTAAATAATGTGTTCAATAAATTGTATGAATCCAGCGGATACACTTACAATTATATTTCCGGAGGAAACCTTTCTGTAGAAAATTATTATTTTCCAATGTCAGGAACCAATTTTATGGCTGCGATAAATATTAAATTGTAATTGTACGTACAGGTTTGTACGGACAGGTCGCGACGTGTCCCTGGTAGTAAACCAACAAATAAGCAGAATTTTCATTTTTTTAATCCGTTCTCCAATTCGTTGATCTTAAACGGCACAATATTATCTCCGTTTTTAAAAGAATTATCTTTGCATTTTAATTATATTATATGTTGGATAAAATACAAGATGCTATTGACGATATTAAAAACGGGAAACTGGTCATAGTGGTGGATGATGAAGATCGCGAGAATGAAGGCGACTTTATTACTTCAGCCAAAAATGTTACTCCCGAGATCATTAATTTCATGAGCAAACACGGTAGGGGACTCATTTGTATGCCGATTTCTGAAAAAAGATGTGACGAACTTCAACTTGATTTGATGGTGGATAAAAACACTGCGCTACATGCAACACCTTTTACAGTCAGTGTTGACCTTTTAGGGCATGGGTGTACCACGGGAATTTCCGCGCACGACCGCGCAAAGACCGTGCAGGCGATCATTGATCCTAAAACAAAACCAGACGATTTAGGAAGACCAGGACATATTTTTCCGCTTCGCGCAAAGAACGGAGGCGTATTAAGAAGAGCCGGGCATACGGAAGCAACCGTAGATCTGGCAAAATTTGCAGGTCAGGGTGAAGCGGGTGTGCTCGTAGAAATAATGAATGAAGATGGCACTATGGCACGTCTTCCTCAACTTCGCGAAATTGCCGACAAGCATCATCTGAAACTTATTTCAATAAAGGACTTGATTGCATACAGATTGGAGAAAGAAACCCTGATAAAAGAAGAGGTGCGTGTAAAAATGCCTACCAAATATGGAGATTTTGAACTAATCGCTTTTACGCAGTTAAACACAGGTGAAGTGCACATGGCACTCAAGAAAGGCGATTGGGAAAAAGACGAACCGGTACTCGTGAGAGTGCATTCAAGTTGCATGACCGGCGATATTTTGGGTTCGCTAAGGTGCGATTGTGGCGATCAGTTGCACAACGCCATGAAGATGGTGCAGGCAGCAGGCAAAGGCCTTGTGTTATATATGAACCAGGAAGGGCGTGGTATTGGGCTTCTTAATAAATTGAAAGCTTACCAACTGCAAGAACAAGGATATGACACCGTGGAAGCAAATTTAAAATTAGGATTTTCGATGGATGAAAGAGATTACGGGGTAGGGGCCCAGATTTTGAGAAAACTAAATATTTCGAAATTAAAACTCATCAGTAATAATCCTAAGAAGCGTGCCGGCCTTTTAGGCTACGGCCTTGAGATAGTGGATACCGTTCCGATTGAAATAGTTCCTAATCAATACAACGAAAAATACCTTGAAACTAAAAGGGATAAAATGGGACATAAGATTCTTGCCAAATAATTAGCTAATTGGCTTATTAGCTAATTAGCTAATTAACTAATTCGTTTTTCTTATTTTTGAGGAATGATTGTTTCATCCATTTAAATTTTAAATTTTTTATATGAGCACGATAGACCTGGTAATGCCCAAGTTGGGAGAAAGCATTATTGAAGCCACTATTTTAAAATGGCATAAGAAGCCCGGGGATAAAGTGGAGATGGATGAAACCTTACTTGACATCGCAACTGATAAGGTAGATAGCGAAGTGCCTTCTACTGCCGATGGAATTATCGCTGAAATTCTTTATAATGAAAATGATGTAGTGCCGGTTGGACAAGTAATCGCAAGGATTACTGCCGACGGTGATAATTCTGAAGCGATTCCAGAGGAACAGAAAGCCGCTGAACCGGAACATGAAGAAGCTCATGTAGTAGAAGAGGTTCCTTATCAACCCGAAGAAAGAAAAGTGGTTAATAGCGGCGGTTCCGGAATTCGATTTTATTCTCCGTTGGTTTTAAATATTGCTTCCAGCGAAGGAATTTCAATGAATGAGCTTGAAAACATAGAAGGCACAGGACAGGATCGGCGGGTCAGTAAAAAAGATATTATGACCTACCTGGAAAACAGAAAAAGCTCACCGCAACGTGAGACCACTACTTCTGTACTATCTTCACAAGTACACCAGGTGCCCGCAACAACTGCGCGACAATATGCACCCACTGCAAATACGGGTAATGTAGAAATTTTAGAAATGGATCGCATGCGAAAGATGATTGCTAAACACATGAAGGATAGCCAAAATACCAGCGCTCATGTTACCAGTTTTTCAGAATGCGATGTTACGAACATGGTTCTATGGCGTGAAAAAGTGAAGAAGGATTTTGAAAAAAGGGAAGGGGAAAAAATTACTTTTACTCCTCTGTTCGTGGAGGCAGTAATCAAGTGTATTAAAAAATATCCACTGATCAACAGCAGTGTGGATGGTGAAAATATAATTATCAAAAAAGATATCAATATAGGAATGGCAACAGCGATGCCTAATGGAAATTTAATTGTTCCCGTAATAAAGAATGCCGATCAGTTAAATTTAACCGGCCTCGCCAAACAAGTGAACGGACTGGCGAATGCTGCGAGAAATAACCAATTGAAACCTGATGATACTGCGAACGGAACTTTTACACTCACTAATGTTGGTACATTCGGAAGTATCATGGGAACACCCATTATCAACCAGCCACAGGTAGCCATTCTTGCTGTTGGCACTATTAAAAAACGTCCGGTAGTTGTAGAGACGGAGCAAGGCGATAGTATTGCTATTCGCCACATGATGTATTTATCTTTAAGTTACGATCACCGGATCATCGATGGTGCGTATGGATCTACTTTTCTGAATGCCGTGACAAAAGAATTGGAAAATTTTGATTCTAAGAGAGGTTATTAAAATTTCTTTAATCGACAGTAAACAAACCAACCTATCGGCAGGCAGGCAAAAAACACGAATCTTTATTTAGTTGATTTTGTTTTCGGAATTAGTTCTGAAAGGATGCTTCGCTTTCCTCCAAAATTTTAATCATCCATATATTGCATCCTGTATGGCCACTATTACCTATTGGTCCGGGGATATGCGTAAAACCATTCTTAACATACATAGTGATCGCGTTTGTTAGCTCTGGCATAGATTCAAGATACATTTTTGCATATCCCAATTTCTTTGCTTCTTCAATGCATTTTTTTAAAAGCGTTTGACCATAACCGTTTCCTCTGAAACTTTTGTCGATGTACATTTTAACCAGTTCGCAGGTGTTGGACGGCAATCCCTCAGTAGGAAATATTCCAGATCCTCCGGCAATTTCTCCGTCATTTTCTATAATAAAATAAACCGATCTTTTTTCGATAAATATTTCATTCAAGTGATCGGTGCTTTCATCAAAATAAACAGTACCAGGTTTGGCAGCGCCAAACTCCCATAAAGAATCGCGAATGATTTTTGCCATGGCGGCATTATCCTCCGTTTTTATTTTTCTGATGATCATTTTTAACGGTGCTTTTTTAATCTATTGTTGCGTTGAGCTTCGAGCGATCATACCTGCAACATTCATCTGATTTTAGATATTTGATATCGTTGTTTTACGTCCTCGGTATCATAGCCAGTCGCGGCTATCGCTGTTTGTATTTTTACAGGATTGGTAACGGCAGGGTCATAATATATCTGCAAGAATTTTGTTTTTTGATCCCACTTGGCAGACCTCGCTCCCGCACTGCGCGCGCTTTTTTAAATATGGTTTTTACACATGACGCAATTGCCATTCACCTTTACTTTTTTCGTTTTCACGTTGCTTTGGGCTGAAGAAACCTGAAATGAAAAAGCCCATCAGTAAAATGGGGTAGGACTTTAGTGGCTTCATTTTGACAGGGTTTATGTTGGTCAAATTTAGGGATTTAATCTGCTGCAATTTCGTATTACAACAGTTGCTGAAAACACACAATACAATCGACTTTTTATCGATTATTATTAAATAGAAATTCTCCTTTTTTGTTGCTTTACTATTAGTGCCTATTACTTTTTTATTTTGTCTCCACCACAATTGTTGCCGGTTGCAATCCATCCGCGGTTGCCGTTAATGTAATGCTGCCTTTTTTCCCATTCGACTGAAGAATAGCTAAAGCCAACCCATTCAAAGCCCTGTGTTCACTACCTTTGAAGGATTCATGGTTTACAGGATCGCCACTAGCTACGCCTGCAATAAATCCAGCCCCGCTTATTTTAAAATGAATTTCATTATCTGCGCGCGGTGCTGTTGTTCCATCTTTATCTTCAATCGTAGCTGTAATGAACGAAAGATCTCGTCCATCCGCGTTGATCTTATTTCTGTCTGCTTTCAAAACAATCCTTGCCGGAGCACCTGCTGTTTTTACTTCAGCAGTCAAAACCGTCTTCCCGTTCTTTCTTGATATCGCTTTTAAGGTTCCTGGTTCGAAAGGTACGATCCATTTAACATGCAGATCGTCCCCGGTTTTTTTACGAATTCCCAAAGATTTGTTGTTTAAATATAATTCTACTTCATCTGCATTATTGTAATAGGCGATCACATCTACTGTATCTCCCTGTTTCCAGTTCCAATGAGGTAAAATATGTAACACGGGTTTATTAGTGAACACGCTTTTGTACATGTAATAAACGTCTTTAGGAAATCCTGCCAGGTCAATGATTCCAAAATATGAACTTCGGGCAGGCCAGGTATAGGGCGTTGGCTCGCCGAGATAATCAAAACCAGTCCAGATAAACATTCCGGAAACCATTTTATTTTTCAATAGTGCTTTTACACTCTCTTCATGGGTAGAAGCCCACGGCGCACTTACATTATCATAGGCTGATACGGTATAACCTCCATTTGGATTCGTAAAGGGTTTGTCCCAGCGCGTAGGCCAGCGGCGTATAGAATCGAATGGCCACAAATCATAATAACCGCGTGTTTCCAATGCTGATGTACTTTCTGTAACGATGATTTTTTTGCCCGGCCATATATCATGAAGTTTTCCCCAAAGATCATGATGATAATTAACTCCAACCAAATCAAATGCTCCCGAGAGTACAATATTGTTGCGGTTACTTACATCGTTATTGGCTGTCACAATTTCCCTGGTGGTGTCTAAAGATTTTACAATACCAACAAGTTCTCTAGCAATTACACGGCCTGAAGTATCTCCTTTTGCAGGGTTGCCTCCCTGCTCGGGAATTTCGTTTCCAACGCTCCATATAAAAACAGAGGGATGATTTCTGTCTCTTAATATCTGGTCTTCCAGGTCTCTTTTATGCCATTCTTTCCAGTCCAAATGATAATCATATGGATTCTTTGGTTTTGCCCACATGTCAAACGCTTCGTCCATAACTATAAAACCCATTTTGTCGCAAAGGTCCAGAAGCTCCGGTGCGGGCGGGTTGTGTGAAGTCCGGATACCGTTGATGCCCATTCCTTTTAATAATTCCAACTGGCGCTGAATTGCCCTGGTATTAATCGCAGATCCCAACGCTCCAAGGTCGTGATGGTCGCAAACGCCCAGAATTTTAAGAGGCTTTCCATTGAGTGAAAATCCTTCGTCTTTGTCAAAATTAAAATAGCGGATTCCAAAATTGGTTTCGTAGGTGTCAACAAGTTTCCCGTTTAACATTACTTGAGTAACCGCTTTGTATAAATAAGGGTTTGTGATCGACCAAAGGTTCGGATTTTTTACATTTAATGATTGCTTTATTTCCTCTGAATTTTTATCGTCTGCATCCCCGTTGGAGACATTTGCTTTAGCAGACGATGTCGTAATTTTTTTTCCGGACGCATCATAAATACTAGTGTTCAAAACAATTGATTTGTCCGACGAAAATTGATTTTTTATTTTAGTATTGATATTTACCGTAGCTGCTTTGTCAGAAACATTCGTTGTAGAAATAAAAGTTTCCCATTGATCCACATGTAATTTATTTACAGAGATCAGCCATACGTTTCTGAAAATCCCGGACCCGGAATACCAGCGCGAGTTGGGCTGTTTAGAGTTGTCCACTTTTACCGCAATCACATTTTTTTCATTTCCGTATTTAAGATAAGGAGTCAGTTCATATTGAAAGGTGATATATCCGTTAGGTCTTACGCCCAGTGACTTTCCATTGATCCACACTTCGCTGTTTTTGTAAACGCCATCAAACCTGATGAAAAATGATTTACCTTTTTGCGAAGCAGGAATGGTAAACGTTTTACGATACCAGCCGATGCCTCCCGGCAAAGCACCGCCGCCTACCGTAGCGGGGTTATCTTTACTGAATTTTCCTTCAATACTCCAGTCATGCGGCAGATTGAGAGTGCGCCACGAATTGTCATTTACTGTTTCGGCTGAGTAATTAGTAAAATTATCGAGCACAAATTTCCAGTTGCTGTCAAAATCTAATTTGGTTCTTGATTGCGTGTAGGCCATATTGCTAAATATGACAGTAAACAAACAAATGAGCAGGATTTTCATTTTATTCATCTTGTGATTTTTTAAAAAATTTTTGTCGCTAAAGTTAACTGATTCATTTTTGATAAATGGAATTTTAGATATTAAATCCTTGCACAAAAATTATTCTTTATTTTGTGGTCTAATTTACTTTTAATACCATGACAATTTATAAGCGAGATTACCTGTTTATTACCGCGATTTTGTTCTTTATTTTTCCTTTTTGTACCAATGGTCAAAATATTACCGATTCAATTGAATTAAACCAATCCGGCTTTTATCCTTACGCTCCGAAAGAAGCTGTTGTTATTGGGAAAACTTCGTCTGATGATTTTTTTATTACTTCTACTAATTTAAGAGATACGGTTTTCAGGGGAAAATTGACAGAACAAAAGCAATCGCCGTATTCTTCCACAAAAACAAGAATGGCTATTTTTTCAAAACTTAATCTTAAAGGTAGTTTTGAAGTTTCTGTTCCGGGTTTAGGTAATTCGTTTGTTTTTGAAATAAATGACCAGGCGAACAGGAATACTGCGATTGCTTCTATTAAAGGATACTTTTACCAGCGGGCTTCTATGCCTTTGGAAGAAAAATACGCGGGTAAATGGCATCGTTCCGCAGGACATCCGGACAACGTGGTTTACATTCATTCTTCCGCAGCAACAAAAGAGCGTCCCGAAGGGACAGTAATTTCTACTCCAGGTGGATGGTATGATGCAGGTGATTATAATAAATACATTGTCAATTCCGGAATCACGATGGGAACGTTACTTTCTGCCTATGAAGATTTCCCCGAATATTTCAAAACACTCAACACCAATATTCCTGAAAGCGGTAATGGCGTTCCGGATATTTTAAATGAAGCTATTTATAATTTGAGATGGATGCTCACCATGCAGGATCCTAATGACGGCGGTGTTTACAACAAATGTACGAATGCGGCTTTTGATGGGATGGTGATGCCCGGAGTAACGCAGGCGCCAAGATATGTAGTGCAAAAAGGTACTGCTGCTACATTGGATTTTGCGGCTGTAACGGCACAGGCTACACGCATTTTGAATAAATTCAAAAAGCAATTGCCGGGGTTATCTGATAGTTGCCTTGCCGCTTCAAAAAAAGCATGGGCCTGGAGTTTGCTTCATCCTGATTTGGTATATAACCAGGAGTTGATGAACAGAACTTTTAAACCGGCGATCACTACAGGTGGTTATGGTGATTTTAAATTTAATGACGAACGGTTTTGGGCAGCATCAGAATTGTTTGTAACTACACGTGACAAAATTTTTTATGATTCTCTAAAGCAACATTTAAGCGATAGAGTTTCATTGCCATCATGGAATGATGTGGGAATGCTCGGATATTATTCCCTGCTTCGTTTTAGAAATGATCTTCCTGCATTTACAAAAACGGATCTTGCTATGATGAAAGAAAAAGTGATTGGAATGGCTGATGATTATATTTCAAAAGTGGCTACAAACGCTTTTGGGACAGTCATGGGCCAAACTGTAAGAGATTTTAACTGGGGCGGAAATTCAACTGCGGCCAACCAGGGCATACTTTTAATAAACGCTTATTTATTAAGTAATGATAAAAAGTATGTTGATTATGCGTTGACAAATCTCGATTATTTATCGGGTAGAAATGCAACAGGCTATTGTTTCATAACAGGTATAGGAAGTAAGTCACCGATGCATCCTCATCATCGCCAGTCAGTGTCTGATGGAGTTACTGACCCAGTCCCGGGTTTGCTGGTAGGAGGGCCAAATCCCGGAATGCAGGATCATTGCCATTACGAGCTTAAAGAGCCTGAAACTGCATACTCAGACGACTCCTGTGCTTACGCATCAAACGAAATCGCTATTAATTGGAACGCGCCATTGGTTTATCTCGCCAATGCGATTGAAGCATTGCAAAAGAAAATCGGATATGCAAGCGGAAAGTAAAAACGTATTGTGTTCTTAAGTATGAACTAACATTTCCGAAAGCTATCAGCGTTTTGATCAGCATCGTTTTTTTTCTAAAAGTTTAAGTAGGTGTCAAAGAAAGGAAGTATTGCGGTATAAGTTCTTCCATCGGTACCCTCTAAATGTTCTGCATGACCTCCGAAGTATTCTTCTGGTACGATAAAAAAAGTCAATAGAAGTGCAACAAATATTTTTCCCATAATGTTTCATGTAAGCTGGTCTTTTTAAATGGCACCTGACGTTCGGTTTGGATGGGCGGGTATGCTGACAACCAAAAGCTTGGAATATGTTAGTCGCACCGCCATATTGCCAAACTGCCCGCTACGTTGGCTACTGTTTTTATCACTGTCCATCAATTCTGGACTAAAATTCTATTGCTAATCGCGGCAGTTCTATGCCAGCAGGTTTTTAAAATAAAACTTGGTATTTCTAAAAATCAATGTCAGTGGGTCCGCAGTTAAGACGCAAAAATTCAAGCGAGATATTTATAGGAAGCGAGTATAAAACCGATAGGGTATTTTAAAACTTTATATATAATTGATTAAATGAGATATAACGTATTTTGCCAACCAAATCTTTGCACCTGGTTTTTCGACACTTGAAGTTTACCTGGTTATTAGCAATTACTAAAAAGAATTAAAAAAAATTAAATCTATTTAAATTGAAAAAGAAAAAGCGTTTTGCGATAATACTTACAGTTTCAGTTTTACTTCCATTATTTTTTGCTGCAAAAGCAATTAGCCAGGCAGGAAATAATGTTATTCCACCCCGGCCGCAAGGTCCTTGTGACATATATACTGCTGCAGGTTTTCCCTGTGTAGCTGCGCACAGTACTACTCGTGCATTGTCAGCCTCTTATAATGGACCCCTTTACCAGGTAATGCGGCAGTCTGATGGAAAAACCCTTGATATAGGGATTGTAAAACCCGGCAGAGGTGATGCCGGCGGATATGCCGATGCAGCAGCACAAGATGCATTTTGTGTTAATACACTTGGTTGGATTACTAAAATATATGATCAATCAGGAAAAGGTAATGACCTTATACAGGCACCTCCCGGAACCTTTAAGGGGCCGGCAAAGGGAGCATTTAATACACTGCCGATTGCAGATATGGCACCCGTTACTATTAACGGCCACAAGGTTTATGGTGTTTATATAATGCCAGGCATGGGATTGCGAAATAATAATACAAATGACATTGCTATTAATGATGAGGCGGAAGGTATCTATTCAGTGATAAATGGAAAACATTTCTCCAGTGGCTGCTGCTTTGACTATGGCAACGCATCCACAAATAGCCGGGCAGTTGGCACGGGTACTATGGAAACAACTTATTACGGAACTGCTACTGCGTGGGGTAGTGGTAATGGTGCTGGTCCGTGGATAATGACTGATCTGGAAGCTGGTTTGTTTTCCGGTTATAATGCTAAAAAAAATGATGTTCCTTCTTTTGATTCTTTGCGATTTATTACTGCTATTGTTGATGGTGGTGGTGGAAACAAATGGAATCTGCGTGGTGGCGATGCACAACAAGGTCGTCTTACTACTTTCTATAGTGGTGTTCGTCCCGGTACACCGGGTAGTAATAATTACTATCCGATGAATAAAAAAGGCGGAATTCTTCTTGGCAATGGAGGCGATAATGGAAATGGTTCTGCCGGTACTTTTTACGAAGGTGTTATGACTACCGGTTTTCCAACGGAAGCTACTACGGATGCAGTGCAGGCAAACATTGTAGCAACAAAGTATGATGTACAGCGATTGAACTTTTCCCGTTTATTAACTTTTACTCCCAAGTCTGTACAGGAAGCTACCCTAACATTTACGAATACAACCGGCGCAACAGTGAAAGCCGTTAAATTTAGTATAGCATCCCGCAAAGGATGGACTGCTTTGGCTTCAGGGTCAACCAGCACATCAAAAATATTTGCCGGGCCCATTCTTCCGGACGAAAGTGTAAGTGCTACTTTCAAAATCTCATCGCCGTTAATAGCAGATGCCGGATTTACTGCTGGTACGGCTGAGTGGACAAATCCGACAAATGGAAAGAAGCAAGTAGAAAAAATTGCGCAACGGATTCGAAATACTATTCCTGTAAAAATAAATGAAGTTCGTTTTAATACCGAAAGCAATTCTACCAATCAATTTATAGAATTATACAACGCTTCTGCAAATGAAGTTGATATTTCACGCTGGAACATTATTAGTACACAGAGTGGGTGGGCTCCTGTAATCCTGTGCACTATTCCGGCTGGTACTAAACTCGCTGCTCATGGTTTTTACCTGCTTGGTCTTGCCACTTCAGGATTGGTGGCACCTGCAAACCCCGGAGAGCATACAATCAATGTGCGAAGCATCACCGGTTTTGAAGTGGGGCAATCAATTGATATAGGTAATGAATTACAAACCATTGCAAAAATAGGAACGGCAGCTACAGCGATGACAACGCTTTTTGTCCCCGTTTCAACAGGGCCATGGCTCACTATTCCGGCAGGTGCTGTTAATCTGCCTGTAACGAATGCAGCAGGTTTTACTGTCGGAGATAAGATGGGTATTGATATTGGAGGTAACTTCGAAGTGGTGAATGTTACCGCAGTTGGTAAAGCGGCCACGCAAACAGATCTTTCCGTAGGCGTAAAGGCCGGCGAAAATATTATTAAAGTTGCTGATAATGCTAACATGACTATTGGTGATGTATTAATACTAAGTACCGGATTTAAAAAAGAAGTTGTAACGATAAAAAGTATCGTCAGTGTTGTTTCAGCTCCGGCCCGTTTTGCAAAAAATAGCCCGGCAGGAGAAATTGAATTGACGGCACCACTTAAATTCGATCACATGCCAGGTATTGATGTATCGGATGAGGGTACCGGAATATCCTTTTCACCAGCCACTCGTTTTGTACATAGAAGTGGTGATGCTGTTCAGGCATTGGGTAGCGGCATTACACTTGAAAATAAACTGTCTAAGAATCATGAAACCGGCGCTTCTGTTATTAATAAAGAGAATACAACGGTGGGTTATCAGGAATTACAAAAACCCAATCAATGGTATGGAAACCCATTAGCCGCTGCTGCCGGTTCAATCGCTTTAATGGATGCCAATAGTAAAGTACTCGCAGATGCTTTGGTATATGGATCGCGGCAGAGTAGCTCCAGTGCTAACGGTACTATCACAAGTCCGGAGATTGCTACATTGGAAGGCAATCAAAGCCAGGGTGGTTGTATTGTAGTATCGCCAAGTGGAGGAAGAGGTTTTGGCCCTGCCACTGATCAAGGTAATAAAAGTGTGGGACGTTATCCTGATGGTAATGATAACGATGAAAACTGCAGCGACTTCCTGGTGCAGCAATCAAGTACCTTATCTCTTGCAACGGTAGCTGGTTCAAATAATATAAAGGTGGCAAGTGTTGCAGATTTTGTGGCAGGTCAGAAAATTTTTATTGGTTCTGGTGCTACCAGTGAGGCGACAGTTATCACAACGGTAGGTATGGGCGGTGGTACTGCAATAACGGCAAATTCAGAAGCAGGTACAACCATTATTTCTGTTGGTAATATAGTAGGTTTTGTTACCGAGCAAACTATTACGGTAGGCAATGATGGTAATCTTGAAACAGCAGTTATCGCTTCTATGGCTGCTCGCCGTCGTTTTGGAAATGCAACCAGGGGGTCATCGGATTCTATTACCCTTACGATACCGCTTAAGTACGCACATAATGCAAACGAACAGGTTTCAGGTAGTGGTATAACAATAGCTACAGCTTTAGCCAAAGCGCATAACAGCGGAGAACCTGTTGCTGATAATATTCCCACACCAGGTGCTCCTAACGAGTATAACAGGGAGCGCAAGTAAGAGTAACGGGCAGCACTTGGAGCTTGAATTCATTGAGCTTCGAGCCCGAACCAATGCTGATACCCGCAGATAGCTGATGTTACATTGCTCAGCCGTGCTTTTAAATATTTTTGTTATAGGCGGAGGATTCTTGTCGTTCGCGGTGTTTTATTGACTGGTCGTGTGTTTGCTGAAAAATAAAAAAGACGGAAAGGGAAAACTTTTGTCTGTGGGAAAAAAGGGCAAGCTTTTTTGCAAACCAGGGCTTGTATTTCGCCTGTGCGGTTTGCAAATGTGCTTGTCCTTAAGTATTGAATTTTAATTCTTAAAGCTTGTATAATTCTTTCAACGCCTCTTTCAATGTTGCAGGTTTTCTTCCAAGCAATTTCTCCAGGTCGTATGTTGCTTTTTCGTACTGATGATTTTTGAAGTCAGTAACGAAAGCGGTAAAGATGGAAATAATATGTTCAGGCATATTACGCTGTTTCAACGTTTTCGTAAACTCATCTAAATCCGGGTTTTGTAGGTAATCGTTTTCCCCGACAATTCAGAAAGAACCTTTGCAATATCTTCAAACGAATACAATTCGGTGTTGGTGATATCATACGTCTTATTTTGATGTTGTTCGCTTTGTAAAAATAAATTTGCTGTGCCTTCGCCCATTTCTCTGCGCAATGCAAAAGGCAATTTTCCGTCTCCAGCAGGAAGAAAAATCCCTGTTTCAAACACTTTTTCACCAACATACATGGGCACCATATCTACATAGATGTTGTTGCGCAAAAAAGCATACGTCAAACCGCTTGCCTTGATGTAATCTTCGGTTTGAAAATGACTTTCCAACAAAAATTTTGCCACAGCCGAATTCAAATCTTTAAGCGGAACACTTGTGTAAACAATGAATTTCACGTCCGCTTTTTTTGCAGCATCAACCACATTTTTGTGTTGTTGAAAACGGTTGGGGTCTGCTGTAGAAATCAATAGAACTTTTTCAATTCCCTGCAATGCTTTGTCAAGCGAAGCCGTGTCTTCAAAAGTTCCCAGGCGAACTTCAACACCTTTTTCTCTCAAAAACTTTGCTTTGCTTTCATCACGAGCTAACGCCACGATATGGTTGGAATCTGTGTTCTTTAGCAACTGATTAATTACTGCTGTTCCTAAATGTCCTGTTGCTCCTGTTATTAAAATCTTGCTCATTATTACTGTTTTTTTGATTAAATGTTTTTACTACTACCATATTAGCCGTCTGCACCTTTTCGGTCTCTGACTATGCTTCAATTTCTGCTGCTTCTTCAACTAATTCCGCAACCTGAATATTTGCAATTAGTTTGATGTCTTCACCTAATCCTAAGCCGCCCGTGTCTGTGAGTTTATTCCACGCCATCCCAAATTCTTTACGATTAACTATGCCCGTTACTTCAAAACCATGTTTTAGTATGCCGTGCCCATTATCTTCTGAACCGCCATATTCAACATTTAATTCAATCTGCTTACTTACGCCTCTCAAAGTTAAATTGCCAATCATTTTGTAATCACTGCCGCTTACGTTTACAAACGACGTTGACTCAAAAGTAATTTGTGGATATAAATCTGCGGCAAAAAAATCGCCAGTTTGCAAATGCCCATCACGTTGAGCTTGATTTGTGTCAATACTTTTTACATCAATTGTAAAATTTACCTTTGCATTACTAAAATCCCCTCCCCGCACAACTATATTTCCTTCAAATCTTTTGAATGAACCAGTTACGTTAGAAATAACCAAATGCTTAATTTTAAATTGCACATCGGAATGAAGTGGGTCAATTACCCAAGTGGTTGAATTTGTCATTTTTTAAATATTTTTTTATGCCACAAATTTACTTAACTTTACTTCCGAAAGTATAGTAGTTACCCTTGGGTAACTAGTTACCAAAGAGTAAGTATAAAATCAAAATGATATGAATCAAAAAGAAAGTATGTGTCAGCATAAGCTAATGATTACACGAGACACCCTGGAGGTAATTCAAGGAAAGTGGCGACTACCTATTATACTTGCTTTAACTTATGGCGAAAAAAGATTTGGCGAAATACAAAGAGATATTGTGAATATATCACCAAAGATGTTGCCCCAGGAATTAAAGGCTTTGGAGGAGAATAAAATTATTACCCGTACGCTTTATGATAGTATGCCTGTAACGGTGGAATATTCACTAACTCCATTAGGTAAGTCGATGAAAAAATTGATAGATGAAATTTTAAATTGGGGAACTCATTTTCGCAAAGAAATTGTTGGAAAATAGGGTCCCAATTGGTGACGGTTTACGTTTATGCATTGGCTGGCCATTCAATGAATTTTACGCCAGAACAAAAGTACAGTAAACTAACAAATAGTTGAGATTATGATTCATAGCTCAATAGATAATTTTCAGCCCGGAATCCCGATAACTATCGGGACCAACAACAAACTAAAAGTTGATGCAATGCAAGTTAGCCCCAGCTAATTGCCAATGGGATATTGGTGGCATGTGCTTCTTGTCTGTCGTTATTTTGCCGCTTCAATGTCAGTCCAGTTTTCACCTCGTTTAATTCTTAATATTTGTGTTTCTGTTACCTTAAATATTTTTACAAGTTGTTTCATAGGTTTGTTCTGTGCGAGCAATTTTTTTAGCAGCATTACTTTTGTTACGGTCAACTTTGTAGTCCTTGAATTTTCTTTTCGCCTTAGTCTTCGGTCTTGCATTTCCGCTATAACATAAGGGCTATTTTTTTGATGTTCATAATTTTGCTCTGGCGTCATCCATTGCAGATTGTTGGCTCTGTTGTTTAGTTTGTTATGGTCAAGGTGAGCTACGATAGTTTGACCGGCAATTGGCTTTTTTAAAAAATAGACTGCCACAAGTCTGTGTACAAGTGAATGGTAATTTATTGTTCGTTCTTTTAAGTCGTCCTTAAATTTTTTGCTAAGGTTTGTTTTTAAAGTGTCTAGCAACTTTGCTGTGTCGGCAATTGTTTTTTGGTTTTCGTTATTATTTTTGAGTGATTTTAATTTTCGTGCCAGCTTTAATGCCTGTTCCTGTAAATAATCAAACCTTTTTTGAATTTTCTCATCTCTGGCTTTATAAAGTTTGAGTTTTAAAACCCGATACCCGTTAATCATGGAACCATTTATGAGGTTGCCATCCGAAACTTTATTAAAAGTCCGTAACCGCCCAAAGTTTGAAACTTCTATTCGTCCTTTGTTAGTAAATTCAGAGTCAAACTTCAAAGTCTTCCATTCTTCACCAGGATAGTCTTTTGTCATGTGTCTTTTCAAAATGCAGAACTGTTACAAATCTAATATTATTGAAGGCAACGTTTACGCATTGTAAATTCGCTGTGCATTCAATTAATTTTCATTTGCAACAAAAGTACAGTAAACAAACCAACCTACCGGTAGGCAGGCAAATAAACGATTTTTCTATTTTCTATTTTTACTTGTCCATTCTTTAAATGTCATCTCAAATTTAATCTCGTCTTTTCCGTGTGTGCCGATTTCTGTCCAGCCGGCTTTTCTATAGAACATCTCAGCTCGTGTACCAGGGGATGTTCCCAGCCAAACATTATTTGTTGTTTGCTTAAAATACCAGTCAAGCATTATGTCGTGGAGTTGTTGACCAATTCCTTGTTTTTCAAATTCGGGTTTTAAAAATAAAGCCCAAATATTATTATCCTTCAGGTCAGCTATTGAAAAACCAACAATTTTATTTTCGATTTCACAAACCCAGCCTTTTCCTCTTACGGTGATAAACTCTTTACAGTCTTCGTCTGTAACTAAATCAGGGTCAGACAAAGTATTTTCTTTTACCGAATTTCTAACAATTTGAATTTGTTGTATGTCGTCAATATTTGCTTCTCTTATCATTATATCTTGTCAATTAAGTTTAGTGTGCCCTGGAAGTACGGCAGCCAACGCCAGTTCGTGTTAGTGGCTGTTATTCATTTATGTAATCTTGTTGCCATTTTATAAGCCAATGCAGCGTCGGGAAGCGGTGATAGCGCATCTAATAGAATATCGTAAGTTCCTTTTTGGGATAGTTCGTCAGCAACTTTTTTAATCAGAGTTAAAGTAGCTTTCATTAAACTTGAACCCAGGCTTAACCGGGCCACACCTAAATCCTGAAGTTCACGAACAGATGGAGGTAATACGCCGGCGCCAATTCCAGGGTTTGCAAGAATATTGATGGGAGCATTGATTTCCTTAACCAGTGTTGAAATGGTTTCTTTTTCCCATACAGGCTGAACAAATATGCAGTCGGCACCGGCTTCCCTGTATTTATTGCCACGCTTAATTGATTCAGATAATTTTTCCAGTGGCGAAGCTGACGAAGTATAAAATGAATCAGTTCTTGCATTAATTACGAGATGAAAACCCATTGAATCTGATAATGCACGAATAGCTGAGATCCTTTCACAAAATTCCATCTCGTCAATTAACACAGGATTTAAGTCAATACTGTCTTCAATGTTTATTCCAACAATTCCCGTAGCAATTATCTTTTTAACCGAATGAATTATTTCATCTAAATTATTCCCATATCCGGCTTCTATATCCACCGTTACCGGAGCTTGCACTGCATTAACGATTCCTGTTATCGCTTCAATCATTTCTGATAATTGGATTACCTGGCAATCAGGGTAACCTAATGAGGCAGCTATTCCCATACTGGTTGTTGCGATTGCTTTGTAGCCACATGCTTCTATTATTTTAGAACTTCCGATATCCCATGAGTTTAACAGAACTAAAATTTCTTTGTCCTGATGAAATTTCAGGAACATGTCAGCTTTTTCTTTTTGAATACTCGAAACCATCGTCTTGTTATGTTTTATTGTTTCAGAGAAAGACATTCGTTGAATTGCCACCGTCGTTCTCTCAAATATAATTCAAATTCTATCATCCTTATCTATGATTCATACGCCTGGCAATGAGGTATGCAAGGAAGGGTAGTAAACAAACAAATAAATCCTTTTTCTTTTTTTTATTATTGCGTAGTATCCGTCCGTCCAACCACATCTTGTCCACAAATATAATAGCCAATAGTTTTGCATGATAAAAAAAATAACATGCGCAACAATCCGGAATTACGCCG
>DATCFI010000263.1:0-5619 GCA_036509585.1 Hanamia sp.
TGATACCCGCTGCCTTTTAATGATTCACCAATAAATCCATCGCCAATACAAAAGCGAATAAAAGTATTATAAGAATTATCCATTGAATTGTTTTTTTGCTCATAACCATTGATTGAATTTTTTAATAAACCATGTTTTAATGAATTGGGTTAACAAACAATAACTGAATAATATACCGATGAGCCAGGGAAAATAACTCAGAGGCAATGCCCGTAATTTGAAAGCTTCTGCAAAAGGCGAAAAAGGAAGAAAAATTCCTATCACCATTATCAATGAAGTCATAGCTATTACAGGTGCTGTAGCCCAGCTTTGTATAAAAGGAATTTTGCGTATACGTATCATGTGTACAATTAATGTTTGCGACAATAAACCTTCTATAAACCAGCCGCTTTGAAAAAGGCTTTGATGCTCCGGGGAATTCGCTTTAAAAACAAAGAACATCACAGCAAATGTGGCATAATCAAATATGGAACTTATAGGCCCGATAAAAATCATAAAGCGGCTGATACCACCGGCATTCCATTTCTGCGGTTTTTCTATAAAATCTTCGTCCATTCTATCCCACGGAATGGAAGTTTGAGAAATGTCGTACAATAAATTTTGCACCAAAATTTGTATTGGAAGCATTGGCAAGAACGGAAAGATGGCGCTGGCACCCAGCATGCTGAACATGTTGCCAAAATTGCTGCTGGCAGTCATCTTGATGTATTTAATGATGTTGCCAAACGTCCTTCGTCCATAAATTACGCCTTTGCGGATTACAATTAAATCTTTTTCAAGCAAAATAATATCAGCGCTTTCCTTGGCAATGTCCACTGCAGTATCTACAGAAATTCCAACGTCCGCATCGCGCAAAGCAGCAGCGTCATTAATGCCATCGCCCATAAAGCCAACCGTGTGTCCTTTAGCCTGTAATAGTTTTACAATCCTTGACTTTTGGATGGGACTTAGTTTTGCAAGAATGCTTGTTTCGTCTAATTTATCTTTAAGTTCTTCATCATTTAAAAATTCTATTTCATTGCCGAGCAGCACATGCTGAATAGGAATGCCCACATCGCGGCAAATCTTTTTGGTTACTATATCGTTATCCCCGGTTAAAACTTTGATAGCTACTCCCAGCTTCTGTAACCCTTCAATGGCAGGTTTTGCAGAGGGTTTAGCCGGGTCAAGAAAACCAATGAAGCCTGTGAGTACCAGGTTGCTTTCGTCAGCCACAGAATATGTAAGCGGGCGTTTGATTTCTTCTTTAATTGCTACCAGTAAAACCCGTAGCCCTTCTTCGTTTAATTTTTTAGAAGTATTTAAAATGGTATTACGCATCGCATCATCCATCGGTACAATAGTATCATTTTCTATATGCAATTGCTTATCAATGCCCGGATCAAATGCGTGTGTACAAATATCGAGCACTTCTTCAACTGCACCCTTACAAATCAATAAATGCTTGCCATTTTTTTCTTCAAGAATCACACTCATTCTCCTGCGCTGAAAATCAAAAGGTATTTCATCTATTTTTTTAAAATACTCATCGGCTCTGATACATTTATGGACTTCTGCGTGTTCAAGCACCGCCACATCCAATAAATTTTTTAATCCAGTCTGATGAAAACTGTTGAGGTAGGCCCACTTCATTACTTCATCATCTTCATCGCCATAAACATTTAGGTGGCGTTCTAAAACAATTTTATCAAGAGTAAGCGTGCCTGTTTTGTCGGTGCATAAAATATCCATAGCGCCAATATTTTGAATCGCATTAAGGCGTTTTACAATCACCTTTCTTTTACTCATATTCTTCGCGCCTTTAGCAAGATTAGCGGTAACAATCATCGGCAACATTTCTGGCGTTAGCCCCACTGCTACTGAAATAGCGAACAATAATGCTTCCCACCAATCGCCTTTGGTAAATCCGTTTATTAAAAAAACCAAAGGTACCATCACGAGCATAAAACGAATGAGCAACCAGCTTACTTTGTTGACACCTTTGTCAAAACTTGTTTCTGCTCGTTTGCCTGTAATCGCTTTTCCGATAGAACCAAAATATGTTAGGTCGCCGATGGTTACCACAATTGCGGAAGCCGTTCCACTCACCACATTCGTTCCCATAAAGCAAAGATTTTCTAATTCCAAAGGTGACTTGATTTCTGCATTCCCGAGGCTGGTCGCCAGCTTTTCAACGGGTAGTGATTCTCCGGTAAGCATGGCCTGGCTTATAAATAAATCTTTGGATTGAATGATACGGCAATCAGCGGGAATCATGTCGCCTGCGCTTAACAAAACAATATCACCGGGAACCAGGTTGATAATATTGATTTCTTTTTTTGCATTATCGCGCCACGCAGTAGCGGTAGTTTTCACCATACTTTTCAATTGTTCTGCAGCACGGTTGCTACTATATTCCTGCCAGAAACGAAGCAGCGAACTCAGCAAAACCATTATCCCAACTACGATTACAGTTTTGTAATCTTTTTCGCTGGGTGCAGCCATCATTACATCTATTACAAAGGATGCCGATGCGAGAATAATTAACACTGCTATGAACGGATTTAGAAACGCTTCAAACAATTGAATATACCATGCGGGCGCTTTTTCATGCGCTATTTCATTAAGGCCAAATTCCTTTTTCTTTTCGTCAATATTTTGATCTCTTAACCCATTTTCATTGCTGTCTAATATTTTAAAAAATGAGTTGCTATCCACACTGGAAACTTTGCGAAGAAGGGTTGCCGCCGATTCGTCAAAACCGCTCACCCTGTTTTGAGAAGGAGAAATTTTTTGAATTATTTTTTCGGTTGTTTTTGAAAGTAACATAGCGATGATTTGTAAGTTTTATTAAATAGCTGCATGTATCCTGATTGAAAAAATATTTACAGGCCCACGCGATTTATTGTACCCGGGATTTATTAAAAATTGATAAGCCCCGGACAGGTATAACAGATTTTTCTTTATCGCTGCAGAATAATATAATTCGGTTAATTGTTCTAAGCCATAATTGAGATTCCCGTCACCAAGTTGAAAACCCTTTCCTCCATGTTTTAAATAATTTCGATGTGGGGCTGAAATGCCTGATATTACATAAGCCAGTCCCACATTATCATTCGGCCTGTTCCATTTATTTCCATTCGATGAAATACCAACACTGACAGTCCGGTCTATTTCTGTAAAAGTCCAGGTTTCGTTATTGCCATCATCCCATACGGCGCGAAAAAATATCCCTGCATCTTTCGTAATACGTTGTTCTGCGTTGATGCCAAAACCATATTTGGTACGGCCATATTTTCGTGTGGAGATAATGTCTGGCGCAGTTGGATTCAATGCAATGCTTTCATTGAAATTTCCCATATTGGCAGTATTAAAATAACCGAGAAAGCGAATAGCACCAGGTTTCCCTTCTAAAAAATAGCGGTGAGTATATTCCAGCGAATGTGCACTGGCTTTATTAATTTTCCAATCCATATCACTACCATTGGCCTCCAAAGGTTCTAAAGAAACAACATACCGAATTTCGTTTTTTGGTGTTACATATTCCAGAACAATACTTGGTGTGTATCCGCGCGTGTTGGCAGGATAGTCCCATGCTCCATTGTCCATAAGGCTCCAGCACATAAATTGAGTGCGCGCGTCATGGCTGTAAATATTATCATCAAAATAATCGGGAATGCTTATTTTACCAATAGTAAGTGCTAAATATTTTGAAGGAACGTTTCCTGCTAATTGGTTCTCATCCGCACTTTGATAAGTTTTAATTTTATCTAATGAAAATAACTGGCGATAAAATAATCTTGCCAAAAAAAGAGTAGGTGCAGGATTCCCAACACGAAATGTTTCCCCATTAGTGGCATCGGCTGCTCCAAAAGCTTCGCTCAAAGCAGCGCCACCGGCCAGTTCGGGATTGATGAAAATAGAGCCGCCTTTCCAAAGTTTTGCTCCTGCAAAAATGGTAGCAGTAATGGATGTTTGGGTTTCCTGCTGCGGTATCAAACTATTAGAACCTGAATATGCAGCCTTAAATGCAGGCTTGTACTGCGTAATAATCGTATTTTGAAAATGAAAAGAGAATTTCTCATTTAATATACTATCTGTCTGCTGTGCCTGTGTACTGAAAGCGCTTAAAATTGCGAAACTTAAAATAATTTTTTTATGCAACATTGCTTTTGTTTATTCCTTTTTACAGGAATACAAAAGCAATCCTATAAAATGGCGGGAATGAATAAATTGTCTGTTCGCGGACTACCGTCCATAATTTTTTTTTTAATTATGATGCAAAGGTAAAACTCACTTCTTTATGGGAACATTAGAGAATGCTTAGAAAAAAATTAGAATTTTATTAGAGAGTTTCGTGCGTACGAGGTATCAGCCATAGTAACAACTTGTGATATACTAAAACTTCACACATGGGGCAACTCAACTCTGAAAGTAGTTCCTTCGTCCACTTTGGACACAACATTAATTTCTCCTTTATGTAAATCAATGATTTTTTTGGTGAGGGATAAACCAATGCCATTCCCTTCAGCGAATCTTTTATTTTCGTCCCGAAAAAAAGATGTGAAAATATTTTGCAGTTCATTCGAACCTATACCTATACCATTATCCTGGAAACGAAGAATGGTTTTGTCTTTAAAATAGGTGATAGCTACCGTGGCTTCTTTTTCTTCAGAAAATTTACAGCCGTTTTCCATCAGGTTCATAAAGGCTGTTTTCAACAAATATTCATTTCCTTTTACCGAAATGAAATCATCATCTTCAATTTCTTTTTCAAAAATGATATTTATTTTATAATAAGGATGGTTGTGTCTTACTTCATTCCTTGCATCCAGCAAAAGCTCATCAAGGCGCACTTCTTTAAAACCAATTTCTGTCTGGTCGTAATTGGCTTTTGCGAGTTCAAGTAAATTGTTGGTAAGGCGTACTAATTTTTGCGCATCGTCAATAGCGTGGTGGATGGATGTTTGATATTCTGCAATATTTCTTTGTTTGCTGGTAGTCAGTTGTAGCTCTGCAAGCATGGCTGTTAAAGGTGTTCGCAACTCGTGGGCTATATTGGAAACAAAATCTTTCTGGGCGTCAAATGATTTTTCGAGCCGGTCAAGCATCGCATTAAAAGTAATTGCAAGCTCTGCTATTTCATCTTTTCCCTTTCCTTCTTCAATCCGTAAGTCCAGGTTGGTAGCGGTTATTTCCTCTACTTTATCTACCATTTTTGAAACTGGCGAAAGAGCTTTCTTTGCCAGATATTTTCCGGTAAAAAGAGTCAAAATGACGCCGATAAAAAAGCCAATGATTAAAGTGTATGTAAGATTTCGAAGCTTGGCAAAGCCATATTGGTCGATAGCAGCGGCGGTGATTACATAGCTGCGGTTATCATGGTTATATAAAATCCCAATCACCTGTGTCTTCTGTTGATAGAACTGTATTTCTTTTTTTTGGATAATCGCATCAATCATTTGCCGGGTTTCCTTTAACCGTTATGTAAAACTTTACATAACGGTAATTATGGAAAGTAAAAGATTATGTAAAGTAATCCCATCAATACGTCCAGAGCATCTGTGTTCTGGACACTACTTTACATAATCACTTAACATAAGATTATTACTTTATTTATTTTGTAGAAGGCCATATTGC
>DATCFI010000264.1:0-23187 GCA_036509585.1 Hanamia sp.
GGTTGGGAAAAGTAAGTTTGTATTTTGTTGTGTCTACTTCATCACTCAACTTAGTACCACAATAAGTTTCGTTTACATCCGCTTCATGCAGCAGGAACCAGCATGATTTGTCGCTTGTATTAAAAAGGGCAGGATAAGACCATTCCTGGTGCACTATTTTGTCATCACTCATTTCTGTATACAATCCTTCATTGGCAGTATTCCATTTCTCCATCCACCGGGTAGTTTCTTTCGGAATGGTATAAGCAGTCAATTCATCTTTGATTAAAAACCTTCCTTCTTTTTCCGGAAATTCATAGCGAAAGACGATGCCATCGTTATACGCCCTGATGATAATATTTAGTTTTGCTTTAGACGGATTTTCAAAAGAAATCACTACTTCATTTGCAGAATTAGAGCAAACTGATTTTTTGCCATGAAGAGCAATGTACTGCTCATTAATCAAAAGAGGCTTTGATGCTTTGATAAATTTTAAATCTTTTGAAAAATCCTGATCGCTTCGGGATAGACCGAGGTCGATGCGGGGAATTGCATCAGATGTTTTTCCATTGTCTTTGTAAGATGTTTTGAGAAACCATTCACCTGTATCGGTGTTTTGGTTGCAGAATAGCGCAACACCGATTTTTTGGTTAGGTGATTGCACCGTTAGCTTTTGAGAAAAAACTGAAAGGGCACTGCTAATTAGTAAAAGAGACAAAACAAATTTCAATTTCATTCGTGTCAATTAAAGGAGTTTATAAATTTATTCATCCTCAATGAATTCCGGTTCGTAAGGAGCAATGGTAAAATTGCCGCAATAATCTTTTTCAAAAAGAATACGCTTCGACCTTGTATTCATTTTTATTTTTTCATTCGTCGCTTATATTCAATTTCATGAAGTGCATTTTATTAATTTATCCTGTCACTACTTCCTTCGGCGCCTTTTGAATTCCAAATTCCTCGATTAAATCATCCACAATTTCTCCGAGCAGTTCGCCATCAGTCGTTTACCCAACATAAATAGTCTCTTTCCTTTTCCTGTTTTCATTTTTGTAATTTAAAGTGTTGCTATGTTGAATTATTTGCTATTGAATTTCCACCAGTCGAAATTGAATAGTTCATTATTTCCTTTGAATACGAAGAATACATCATGAACACCTTTGATATTTTTGACTGGTGTTGTAATTGTTTTCCAAACATCCCCTTCACCGAAAGAATTTACTTCAACCAAACCCAATAGCGGACCGTCAATTTTATCCGTGTGAATTTCAATTTTCCCTCCGTACAAAGCAGCTAAACTTACTTCAATTGAGGATGCTCCCTTTGAAAAATCAACACCCTGCACTTTGATATAATCCCCGTTGTTGATAGATGTTACAAACAGCCGTTCAGCTATCATCTTGCCTTTGTTCCATTTAATGTTTCTTTCCCACTCAGTGGCTTTTTCTGTTTTAACACCTTCACTAAAGGCAATTGTTTCGGCTTGTACCCTGTTGTAAGGGTTGAGTGTGCCGATTTGTTTTACACCAGCTTCAGACCAAAAAGGAAGTTTTTGAATGGTACCATCCCCATTGTAGGTTATTTTCTCTACGCATACAGAACGCCTTTCATAATGTTTGGACATCGTTTGCTTTAGAAGATTATAATTAAAACCAAAAACATAACTGTTTCCTTTATAGTCAATGATACCCGGATGATTGCCGCTGGACCTGCTGTCCCCATCCATTATCATTCCTTTATATTGCCACGGGCCAACAGGAGAATTACTCATTGCATAACCTATCCCTTCCGGGCAACAAGTAGAGGCATACGCCATGTAATAATGCCCATTGCGTTTATATGCCCATGGGCCTTCCTGGTAATGAAAAGGGTCTGGCTGTCCTTTTATTTTTGCGATGGAAGTGTCTTTGATGATATCTCCCGAATAAGATATCATGTCTTCATTAAGCTTTACGTAATAAAGATTGGGATTGCCCCAATAGAGATAAGCCTGCCCATCGTCATCGATTAATACAGTGGGATCAATAGCCTGCGGACCGTTATTGATGAGCGCTTTTCCTATGGGATCTTTAAACGGTCCATAAGGGCTGTCCGAAACAAGTACCCCAATGCCCAAACCATTCGGCACAGGGCAATACAGATAAAATTTGCCATTGCGCATAACACATTGTGGCGCCCATGCACCATTGTCGGTGTTTACCCATTTAAAATTTTTCAAAGACGCTACTTCCCCGTGGTCTGTCCAGTTTACCATATCGGTGGATGTATAGAGCAACCAATTCTGCATCTTAAAACCAAACGCATCATCCTCATCATGGCCGGTATAAAGGAATACCGTATCATGATACACCATGGGTGCCGGGTCGGCTGTGAATTTTGTTTGAATGATTGGATTTTGCCCTTTGCTATTAAAGGATGCTATGGCAAAAACAAAAACTAAACTTAATATTCTTAATAAACGCTGCATACGTAATGTTATAAAATGCGACACAATTTTATCATAGTTTAATTGCTACTTTTCCGCCGCTATAATTCACTACTTTATCAGGTTGTTCAACAATGTTTGTTCCTGTAGCTTTGTTTTTTGCGACAATTATAATATTGAATTTTCTGTCAGAAAGCATTCCCGGAAAAGAACCATTTCTGTCGCCGATAGTTAAGGTTTTCTTTTTATCATCCCAATTAAAATTAATGGTGGAGTAAACTCCTTTTTCATAATTGTAATTATCGTTTTGGTCTTCATACAAAACGAAGTTTCCATTAGCACCAGGATAAATACGTATGTCCAGATTGTCCCATTTCTTTTCTGTAGCATATTGAACGTTCGGGCCAATAGGAATGATAGAACCGGCTTTTACATATAGTGGGATAATGTCAAACGGCGTTTCTTTGTTTATTTTTTCTCCTCCCGAAACTTTTTCACCTGTCCAGAAGTCATACCAATCCGCACCTGCGGGTAAATACACTTCTTTCGATTTTACAGAGCTGAAGTCTTCCGTTGCTACTGCATCTCTTCCTTCTCCTGTCTTCTTTATATACATAGGTTCTGTTACAGGATTCACTAAGAGGGATTTTCCGAACATAAACTCATCGTTAATATCCAGGGCATTTTTATCTTTTGGAAAATCCATCACCAGTGCGCGCATCATGCTTGACTGGTTATGCGTAACATCCCACGAAGTGGAATAGATATATGGTAACAATCTATAACGAAGGTTGATGTATTTATCTATGGCATCGAAATCCCTGTCGCCCTTCTTGCCAAACTGGTAAATTTCACGTGGCGCATCAGTACCATGAGAGCGCATCATTGGAGTGAATGTACCAAACTCCAACCAGCGCACATATAATTCACGATATTCAGGATCATCTAATTTTTTAGGGAAATGGGTAAGAAAAAATCCACCAATATCAGCGTTCCAATAAGGAATTGCGGTGAGTGAGAAATTTAAACCCGCAGAAATTTGATTGCGTAAAGCATTCCATGATGACGTTACATCTCCTGACCAGGTATTGGCCCCATACCGTTGCTGGCCGGCAAATGCAGAACGGGTAAGAATAAATACACGCTTGCTGGAATCAACGGCCCGCTGATGTGTGTACACGCCGCCGACCGTCATTAAAGGAAAAGCATTGCGTACTTTTCTAAAGGAACCGAGGTGAGTTTGTTCGTCAAAATCAGAAGGTTTCGGATCAAGGTGATCTGGTTCTGATGAATCCATCCACCAGGCATCTATCCCAAATAACCAAAGCTTCTTCAAATACTTCCAGTAAATATCACGGGCTATCGGATTGTATGGATCATATACTCTTACCCCGGAAGGATAATCCCGGCGAGGTGGCCATAATTGAGAACCAGACTGTGGCCAGGTACTAAAACTCATTAGTGCGCCAATACTGTCAAGCTCCCTGTATTGTTTTGTTTTGGGGCCAAAAGAATTCCATATTGATATTGCCAGGTGAGCATTCATATTATGTATTTCGTTCACCATTCTTTGCGGAGCGGGATAATCAACATTTAAAAAATCCATGGCATTCCAGAGGTAGTTACTTCCCCAATACTGCCAGTCCTGGATAATACCATCGAGCGGAACACCCAATTCACGGTATTTTTTTACCACACCTACTAACTCGTCCTGGCTTTTATAACGTTCTTTACTTTGAAAATATCCAAACGTCCATAAAGGGAACATAGGAACCTGTCCGGTGAGGTCACGCATATTTGCAATAACGCCATCTGCATTGCCGCCATACATAAAGTAATAATCAATACCATCTCCCACATCGGATTTGAAAGAAGTGCCTTCAGCATTATCGGCAAAAACTGTTGGCGAATAATTATCCCAGAACACACCATATCCTTTTACAGACTGAAAGATGGGAACATAATCATCTGTATTGCCCTGTATCATGTGTAAGGTAACATTCCGCTGACTCATTTTACCTTGTTGTTGCTGCCCTAACCCATAGATGGCCTCGTCTTTATCTAACTGAAAAGATTGGCGAACTGTAAAAGTGTTACTACCGGCATCATTAAAAGGAGTAAAATTGGCGCCATTTTCTTTTTCATTTAAAAGCGGCGTACCTGATTTTGTGAAATAAGATATTGTGCCTGATTTAAGGTTTAGGCTTATACTTAAACTTTCGCTTTTCAGGTTAAGCACATCGCCTTTTTGCTTTAGACTGAAAGCAGTTTTTTGTGGCGTTGCAATTACAGAAAGGCTTTCTTTGCTAAAACTTTGGCCAATTGGATATTTTACAATTCGAACACTTGACGGACTATAAAATTGAATTTCCACATTTAAAGAAGCGATAGTTGCTTTAATTCCTGTATCGTTTTTTTTATAAGTTTGCGCATTACTATTTATAAAAAAGCTAAGTGCAAGCAATAAAACAATTACATTTTTTTTATTCATTATTTTTTATTTTGGGGTTTAAATAAAATCCATTTCTACTATACAGTAAAACAACAAAAAGGCTTGTTTTTTATTTTTTTCAATCAATATCATATCTGTGTTTTTCAAATTTTTTATTTATTGCTTTTCATCATCGCCGGCACATTTAACACCGCCTGCAACGCAGGTTTTGGTTGAAGATTTCTCGACCATAATAAAGGATAATTTGTGCGGCCCGGAATAGGGTAACCATTCTTCCAACTCATGCCATCATTCACACCCCATAATGTTACTCTTGTTATCTTATTTTTTCGGTTATAAAAGATCTTAAACAATTCTGCATACCTGTTTGCCAAAACTGTTTGCATACTATCAGGCAACCCTTTTTGATAAGGATCCAAAAATGTTTTAAACTCTTCAAGTTGGAATTGTTTATCCGACATTCCCTGACCTATTATTTGTCCTTCTTTAGTTAAAGGCAATACATCTACATCCAGTTCAGTTATCATCACTTTTACACCGCACGCTGCGTATGCGTCAATAGCATCTTCAATGTATTTTGTTTTAGGGTAATCCAAACCCCAATGACCTTGTATGCCAACGCCATCAATGCGAATACCTTGTTGCTGCAACATCTTTATCATTCGTACAATACCATCTCTTTTTGAGGGACGCCATGCATTAAAATCGTTATAATATAATTCAGTATTGGGAGCGTATTGAGCCGCAAATTTGAAAGCGTAACTCACCAATGTGTCGCCATTGCCAAAGGCTTTTACCCAAGCCGTATTTTCGCGGTAACTGCCATCATTGTCTATCACTTCATTTACCACATCCCATGCATTTACGCGGCCTGCGTATCTTCCGGCTACCGCCTTTATATGGCTTCTTAATCTTTCAATCTGCTCTTCTTTGGTGTTGGGCTTTCCTTCTGCATTGGTAAAAAACCACGCGGGGGTTTGGTTATGCCACACAAGCGTGTGCCCCATGATAAACATGTGATGCTTTTCGCCGAAGGCAACATAATCATCTGCAGGCCCAAAATTGTAAACACCTGGTTGTGGATTAATGAGCGCCGCCTTCATCACATTTTCAGGTGTAATGGAATTGAATTGTTTGATAACAATATCCTGCACAGCTTTATCTCTTCCTGATGTGATGGCTGGGTTTACGGCTACGCCAACGAGGAAAGCATTTTTATAGGCATCTTTTAATGTTTGTGCGTTTGTGTTTGTTGAATGAAAACACATAAAAAGCATGATGTTAAAAATTACAATCGGAAAATGTTTTTGTTGTTTCATTAAAAATTGTTTTTGTTATGCGGCTCCTGCAGAGCCCGAAATTAGGTTATTATATATTTTCTATTCACTACATTTTTTTTATACTCATTTTTTATTGTTTTAGTTTATTATTTTTTAATAATGGTAGAAGTTTAATTTATCATTTATTATACGCTTCGTTCAATTCCAGGCTTTCTATGAATAGAATACATCAACTCTTCAAGGTTTGGGTATCGAAAAGCTCTTTTGCAAAATCTGTAAAAGATCATTTTCGTTATCCGGTTCGGGGATAACCCAATTGGAACCGAAAACCAGTTTAGGAACACCTCCTGTACCTCCCTGAATTGCCTTACCATAAATTTGAGTGCAGATTTGTAGATACTTATCGATCCATGAATCGTTTAATGCTGCCCCAAATTTTGCCTGCCCAACCAGCTCAACTGCTTTAGTCCTGGCGGCTTCCAGGCCTCTCGGATGCCATCTATCGCCAGAGTCAAAAGTAAACATCCAGTTATCAAAAGCAGGGAAAGCACCACGATCAGCAACCCATACAGCAAGGCTTATCCTGGCCAATTCACAGGAGTTCTTAAAATCATCCACATTCCGTGTTATATATGGGTTACACCCGGTATTTAATGGGGATGGGCAAAGCGCAAATGCCAACTCGCCATGATATCGGCGAACTGCCTCATCAAGCATAAGATGTATTTGCTGGCAATGTGGGCATTCATAATCAAACAGCAGTATGACAACATAAGGAGCATCCGGAGACCCGACCATCGGGACAGCGTGATAATCCATTGCCGGTAAATTTATGCTTGACTTACTTTTCAAATATTGAGTTTCAGGCTTAATAACCACTTGGCTTGTCGCCATTAAACCGGCGAAAATTACTCCACAAAAAGTAAAAACTGTTGCAGGTAAAAGCCGAATAACAGGGCTGGGTTTAGCTGCAGAAACACGCTGAACAGAAGTAGTATTTATCACCTTTTTAGCGTTTATATGATTATCGAATTCCTTCACCGATCGCCATATAATGAGTGCGGATATTAGTAACCCTGTGCTATGTAAACTCATACAATACATGCAAAAATTTTCGATTACCCATTTCTGGATAATAATAAACCAAATAGCACTACCGGCAATTGAACCTGCCAACACCAACATCACCCGCCAGGCCACGCGCCGTATAGATACATCTGTAGCTGAACCTATAAAAAACCCAGCTACCAATAAAGAAAGATAAGTACCTACAGCCAAACTACTTATAGGAAGTACGCCCCCTAACATGGCCCAGCGACTATCAAGTACTGTTTCGCATGAGCTGCCACCAATGCAACCGGCGAGAGATTCACCGGAAAGATAATGCCAGCTGAGAATAGCACTCAACAAAAGGGCAATGATGTTTAAACCGGTTAAGGCCAAACGCCACCAAGGCCAGGATTTTTGTAACCCATTTCTGTCTCTACTCTTTATAATCATTTATTCTTCTTTTTTTTAAAAGCCTTCCTCTGCGTCACATTTGTTATTAAGTGGGGGAAAAATTTAAAAAAATTTACCTATGTACTTTTATTGTTTCACTATGGTTTTTTAGCATATTGATTCGGTTCTCCGGGAGTTGGAATATTGCTGGCAATCTGTGTACCTATTTCATGCGCTTTTACTAATGGGGAAGCCAGTGTGATACCACTGCCGGAAACCTGGGTTTCATTACTATGGGCATATTTCAACGGAATAGTAACATTGATTGAATCAAATATATTGGTGTTTGGGTTTCCAAAACGACGACGTGCTGCATGAACGGATGATATAACGGCTACCTCACGGTTGGCACCTTCTCCTATAAAAATAGACTCGCCCTCACTAAACCCCTCTATACCTTTTACCATTACTAAAGTATTCCCCGCATCCACGGGTGAGGCTAGATTGGTACCTCCAGCCGTACCGATTGTCGCAATAATACCGGTCTCGCTATTGGTACCAGCACCTATAAAAACTTTTTGACCAATACTAAAGTCTGAAACACTGGAAACCTTGATATTGTCAGAGCCTGCAGCGGATGCTGCAGCTAAAGTGACAGTTGTCTGCAACTGGAAATCATGTAGGTTATCATCGGTATCGAAACCATCCGGAAAGCGTCCGGCGCTTCTGTATGGTTGCATAACTGGAGGCCCAAACCTAAAAAACCCCCTGCCTGCACCTGGAGAAGATACATAATTTCCGCTCCGACCCGATCCGGAAATACCCTGGTAGCCTTCGGCCAGCCATGGGTCAACAACACTTCCGTAGTTTAGACCATCAACTATATTCCCACTGGCATCACGCAGTACCATACTGCCCGCAAGCCCTGAAAGAGCAGGACCGCCAAACCACTGATCGGGTTTTCTGGCCTCCTGGTAACCTGATGTGGAAACTTTTTCGTCTCTTACTACATCATTAATTTCATGGTTGTTACTGAGGGGCTTATCTAGTTTAATAATATTTCCCAGAAACTGTATAGGTTCGTTGCTTGAGTGAGCGAAAGTAGTTGCGGGTTCAAAACTGATACCAGTTCCTTTCACACTAAATGGTATGTTGGCCGAATGATCGAATTTAAGTGGCTCCAATAATTCAAGGCCCGTTCCTAGATCCTCCGTATCAGCTAACGCTCCGCGGCCCGGTCCCCGAACTGACTTCGTACCCACTTTGGTTACAGTGACAGTCTCGATACCATGGCCTTTGCTATCGATATCCAGCCTGATTTTATCACCAACGGAAATATCTTCAACGGAAGAAACCTTGATGTTAGTACTTCCCGCCTTTGCATCTACTGAAAGGTAGGCTTGTGTGCCTGGCTTACCAACTTTGGTAATAGTAACTACTTCGTATTTTTCTATACTTTGTGCGACTGCAGGATAAGTTGCTCCATAACCTATCGCCATCTTTTGTCCCACCTGGAAGCCAACAACACTTGTAACAGGTATATTGGTCGAACCACGTGGTACCGTGATTACTGGTCCATCAGGTAGCGGTTGCCATACAGTTGTGGGAGCCGATGGATCTATAAAACGAGCAAATGGAGATGATGAAGAATTAGTCTCAGGTTTTGGTGGTGTAACAATACCTGCGATATTACGAGTTTCCTTATTTACCCCGGTGCCGATTTGAATTTTATCCCCCACGGACATGCCGGTAGTAACCCTCACGTAAACAGATGAAGCCCCATTTTTTGAGGGTACAGACAACCCTGAATTAGAAAGACCCAACAGGTAAAATCCACGTGCAGCAAGTTTTGTTCCTGCTGGTATCTTTATGGAAGAAAATACTGGCAATTGAGTCGGGTGATGTGTCAACGTCCAGTTTGATAAATCTATTTCTGCATTACCAGCATTATATAATTCGATAAAAGAATTGGTCTCGTTATCAGGAGAGCCGGAAGAAATACAAAATTCATTAATTTTTGCTGGACTTACATTACGCACCTTCTCCACTGCTGTTTCAGATTGCACTTTGCTATTATTATTCTTCCATGAAGCTTTTCCCCCAAGGTCTCCATTGAAGGTTTGAGGACCAGAGGTAACCGTGAATGTAGCGCTTACGCTTTTACCTGGTGCAACAGGTTCACTAAATTTCTTTGAAGTTTCTTTGGAATTCAATATGACTGCTTTCCAATTTTTTGGCGTTGCAATGCTCAACACAAGACCTATTACCGGAGCGCCTGTTGTATTCATGAATGTAACCGTAGTATTCTGCGAGGAATTCTGAGAAAATGTCTGTAACCCAGGAGGCGTTTCTGTTGCATTTGCCGGAGCTATGCTCAAACGGTTTTGGTCGTATCGAGCAGCCGCAATATTAGCCTGTATTTTTTGATTGGTTTCTTTCGTCGGGAAAGTTCCTGATGCAGTCATAGCACCCTCGTAAAAAGTACCCTGCGAGCCGTTACTATTGTCGCCTCCGTTACCTAAAAGTATAGCTCCCTGTTTGCGCATTGGATCATAGCTGCTTCTGTCATTGGTAACACGAGTCCCATCAAACATTACATGAAGGTCACCCTGCTGAGCATCTCCTCCCATTGATCTCCAGTGGTGAGGTTCGCCATCAGCCATTGCGGTCACAAAACGCCAGGTAATACTCGGCAAATCTGCACAATATTTATCATTCGGAGATGGGTTTACACAACCCACAAGGTTGTTTTCCTGGTCTGTCATCACCCAGGGACCTGGGGCTTGTCCATGATACCAGGGAGTGGCATTACCATAGTAGGCAGTTTCCATTGTACCATCACCGTCGTCTCGGCTATCTGTTTCTGCGTTACCATAGTCATAGCAGCAACCGGAGTTATAATGATGCCCGTTAACAACCCAATACTGGCCTTCAGCCTGGTCGTCTACTGCGGTTCCCTTGGCATCGTCCTGGCGCAGGCCCATCCCAGGCTCGATAAAAACTCCGTAAACCTTGTGTCCCATCAATGTAACTGGCGCCATGTCCGCAATAGGAAGATTATTAAATCCACCCATAGAAGGACCGCTGAACCCGCCACGGGGGGCCTGAACAAGATCATTGCCATTACCAGACTGGTCATATAGTTTTGTGATCCAACAATACGTATTCGCACAGAAGGCATCCTGGGCACCTGCATTAGCATACCCGCCAGGATCATCATCGCTTGGCTTTACCACAGTTATGTCAAGTGTCTTGCCGTCTGACTGCCGCATTACCTGGTATAGCGGACCGTTATATGATTTGTATAAGGCTCGGGTGCTGCTGTGCGCAGCCACGCAAGGCGTGTTTCCTGCGGCATAAATATCACAAGGACCGTCCGGTCTTTTCGGAGTACTATTTTTTCCTCTGTCAGACATTGCCATCATCATAATGGCGACAGGTAACATGAGCGCGACTAAGAGAAGCGCTACAAAACGATTTTTCTTTTTCACTTTAGTTAATTTAAATTTATTACAGATGGTTTATTAGCGATAATTGATTTGTTTGGGGGTTAAACCGGCAAATTCATCTCATTGATAACGGAAAGCGCATTCGCTGAGCCCAGGAATGTTATCTTCAGAAACCCTATTGTGGTTTTGCTATTTTCATCATGCTTATAATCACCCCAACAAGGCCCGTGATTTCCCCGGCGTTTCGCAATCGTAGAACCGTACTCGGTAAAGACGTTTGGAATGCCGGGATTAATAAATGACCTGGCTCCATCAGCATTATATCCCAACGAACAGCGCATTTTGTAATTATTAAAAGTTTTCGCTCCCATCATTATTTAAAAGTTGTAGCCATTTAAAATGGAAGGTTTAATATTCTAATATTTGCTTTGTCCAACATTTATACAAAAGATTTCATCTTTATAATGTACCAGTTCGATGCCCAACTGCAGCGTTTTTCACCGGGTTGAAAAGTTTTGTTTGTCTCATTATTTCTTTACTCCAAGTTGAAAGGAAGGCGCTCCGAAATAACTCGGATAACTGTTATCAGGCTTTACAACAATTTTTTCCAATACAATTTAGGATCAATCATAAAAACTTTGATTGTATGAAATCCAGCTTTAGCAACATCAAGTTTAACATCTAACCATCGAATAATTCCTTTAAAAAGATTTCATATTCAATACCCTAATTTTTTAATCACTTACTTTTTACTAACCGAACATAATACACAGGGCCAGCAGAACTTCCATCCAATGCTACAAATTTCACACGCACATTTGCCTTACCGTTTATCATTTCATCAGGAATGGCGTACGATATCTCTTTGAATTGTGATTGGTTCCATTTGCCGGTATTATCTTCGGTTATTAATTTTTTATCATCAATATAAATATCAAATTTATGGCTGCCCCGCTCAGCGCCCCAGTAACGCACCACTAAACTCAACCCTGTTTGATTATTGGTTGTCATTTTGTAGCTGAAATAACCACCATTGAAAGCTTCGCGAAACATTTCATCCTGGTTATTGCCGGTTCTCGATTTATCATTTCGCATCGCATGGTCCACTTCAGGTTGTTGTTCACCCACCGTTATAAAATCAACGGTGCGTTTATCCAGGTCAAGTTTTTCTTTTTCAGATATAGCAATAGAATCAATATATTTTTGATATCCTTTGTTGCTCAACTCCATCCAATACATCATATATCGTGCATCATATATTTGATAGAAGGGTTGCAATTCGATATTGATTGGATTAATAACTTTTACATTTTTAACTGTAAAATGAAGCGGCTCATTTTTTATGGGAACTAAATCATTGGTGATTGAGGATACATTATCGGCAACGAAAATCGGCGCTTTATCTAGCGGCATTTTTTTACCGCTCGGTATATGCCCCCATCGACTGTCATCTGCAATCAATCCTTTCAAGTCTTGAGTCCCGGTTTTTGCGCCTAGCAAAATTGGTCCGTGCATAATAGCGATGTATTTAGGCACATTGGGTAAATGTGAAATAGTGTTATGCATTGGCAAATGAATTTCTATCACATCACCTTTCTTCCAGTTACGATTGATGGCTACGTAAGAAGAAGGATGATTGGTATATGAAACTTCCTTGCCATTCACGGAAATTTTTAATGAACCATCTTCGACCCACCATGGATAACGAATCATTAATTTGAAGGATGAAGCACCTTGCGTAATGATAAGCTTTGTGTTTTCTTCGTAAGGAAATTTTGTTTGTTGAGTGAGTTGAATTCCTTTTTCTTTCCAGTTTAATTCAGAAGCTATAAAGAGATTCACAAATAAAGAATCACGGGAATGCGTATAAATAAATTCATTGTACTTGCCATGATTTTCCATGCCGGTACCTACACAACACCACATCGCTTCGTTAGGTGCTGAGTAAACGCGGTAACTTTCCGGGCGGACCGGCGTAAAGTAAACATATCCACCGGTCTCAGGATTTTGGGTAGAAAGAATATGATTGTATATCGTTCGCTCATAATAGTCGGCATATTTTGCTGATGGATTTTTTCTGAATAAATCCTCAGTCAATTTTAGCATATTGTTGGAGTTGCAACTTTCAGGGCCTTCCACATCATTGATAAAATCAATATAGGATGACGCAGATGGAAAGAATTCGCGGCGGCTGTTGCCACCGAATGCCAATGTTCTGTTTGTTGTTACCGTTTGCCAGAAAAAGCTTCCAGCATCTTCATATTTTTTATCACCGCTCAACTCTCCAATTCTTGCAAAACCAATTGCCTTGGGCACTTGCGTGTTAGCATGCTTGTTATCAAGATTATCAATGCCTTCCGACATGGGGTCTAATAACATGTGATGCGAAAATCTTTCTGCAACAGTCAAATATTTTTTATCGCCTGTGATGGCATAAGCATCCGCCAACACTTCGTTCATGCCGCCCTGCTCGGTATCCAGCATCGATTGCATTTGCGCATCAGTCAATGATGATGTAATATTTATAGCCCAATCGCAAAAATGTAAAAACATGTTTTTTGCTTGTTTACTGCCGCCATATATCCACGCATCTCTTAAGCCTGCATACATTTTATGCACGTTATACCAGGGAACCCAGCCGGCGTGAAACGCTTTCATATCGCCATCTTTTACAGATAGCCAAACGGCTGCACTACCAGGAACGCCACCTACATAACCAACGCCCCAGCTTTTATTATTTTTCGCATTCGCATCCTGGCATTTTTGCAATTCAGCAATCATATACAACATTCTTTTTTTGCATTCCGCATTTCCGGTTGCTGCATTAATTGCCATTGCTGTTAAATAATGTCCTCCAATATGGCCGTCTAATCCAGCCCAGTTTGTATAGCTGGAGTCTTTTGACTTCAACCCGGCCTCTTTTAAATAAGGCGCTAGTAAACGGTCAACTTTATATTTTAAAAGAGTTTTAATATTTAGGTCACGGGCATTTTTAAAAGGTCCATCCAATAATTTTACATCGCCCAAATTAAATTCATTTGGATATAATTTCTCCTGGGCATGAACAGGTAAGCTAAAAAAAATTCCGCTGGCTGTAAATATTAGAACAGCAATTAAATATTTCATTTCGTGAGTTCTATTGATGTATATAAACTTCTAGTTCGATTTTACCCCCGTCGCTACCGCCATTCCAATTTGTTTAGGAAAAACAGCTACCTCTCCATTATTCATTTAGATCGTGAAAGGCGCTTCGCCCACCAAATAAACTCCTTGATTCCGAGGCGTAGGTAAAACAATAAGGTGTCAGGCACTTTTAAAAAATGCCTGATACCATTTTTGTTGAATGTAATTCAAGTAATCCGTTCAGCTATTATTTTACCCTGGACAACTTTGTATCACCTCTTTCATTTTTGATGAGTATCTGGTCATCGCTTACCAGTTCACCTGTAAAATCAATACTATTGCCATTAAAGCTGATGCTGTAAGAAAATTTCTTTCCATCAACTTTGCCTTTTTCCAATGGAACCTCGCCAAACTGTGATTTCATCGTTCCGGTCAATACATCTCCCTGCACTTTAAAAGTGTAAGTAAATTCCATAGTGCCGTTCGGACTTTCGCGGGTGCCTTTCCAGTTTCCATCAATTGCATTTTGTGCGTTAGAAACCATAAATCCAAAAAGGAGCAAGGCTGTGATTAAATACTTCATAATGATTGTTGTTTATTTGTGATTAAAAATGAAATGACAATGGTTATTATTCGGTGATCTTTCAGTAGTGAATGGTGAGTCAATATTCTAAATTCAAGGACTCTACTTACAATTGACCACTCACTATTTTCCGGTTTTAATTTCAATAATACTTACAGAATAAGGATCAAGTTTTCTTGAAAAAGATTTCTTAATTCCTTTGATCGTTTCAGTAACAGGAATTATTTTTTCTCTGTTTGTGATAGTGTTTGTTTCATCTGGCTTGTCACCTTTCACTACCACCAGTGCCGCATCGGGAGCCACTTTCCCAATACCATCAAGATTGATTTTTACATCCTGCTTTTTTGCTGTTGTGTTTACAATTTTCAGATAGAGTGTTCCGGTTGTATCATTCATTGTGGCGGAATAAAATATGGTAGGAACCGATTTTTGAGCTTTCCCTTCGGCGCTGTCTCGTCTTGAAAGAGGTGCTTTTTGCATAGGAATATTTGCAACCGTTACAGGCACAATTTTATTTCCCAAATAATGACTGAACAATTTTTGTACATAGTAAGATGGCGAGCCATAACTATTCAATGCGTCATAACCAATCAGGTCGGAATCCCATTGCCATGCTCTGTGACCTGCAGAATCTTTGCTAACGTTTACAAATAATGGCGCATAACAAGACATGATTACCAAATCTGAATTGCGTTCCATGCCTGTCATCCAAGCAGCATCACCAAGCGCTGCATTTAAATTGGTTGTTGGGGCTCCTTCACGGGTTGCCCATTCGCCCACAAATATCTTAGGTCCGTTGCGGTCGTATTTATCATATTGCGAAGCGTTCTCCCACATATCCCACGAGTTGCGGTAATAATGTTCATCCACCACAGCTGGTTCTTTGCCAGTGACTTTCATAGAAGGATATTGTGTAGCCGGAATGGTAGAAATACATGTTAGTTGTGGATACTTTGCTTCAATAGCATTTCTAAATTGTTTAAACCTTCCATCATAACTGTTCGACCGGTCAAACCAATCTTCATTACCAATTTCCACATACTTAAGTTTGAATGGTTCGGGATGTCCATCTTCGGCACGCTTAGCGCCCCAGTAGGTACTTTTATCTCCAATAACATATTCTATCTCATCTAATGCATCATCCACATAAGGTTTTAAAAGCGGGCCGGCATCTACATGGTCTCCATCCAAAGAATAACCTGCGTAAACAGCCAAAAGCGGCTCTGCGCCCATGTCTTCGTTCCATTCAAGGAACTCAAGCAAACCCAACCCATCTGAAGCACGGTAACCCCACGAGCCACTATGTCCCGGCCTGTTTGCAATTGGGCCAAGGGTTGTTTTCCATGGAAATCCATCATTAATTGTTGGGCCTTCTAAAAAATTACCTCCGGGGAAACGAAGGAATTTCGGTTTCATATTTACCAGCATTTGCATCAGATCAACACGAAATCCATTTGGTTGATTATTGTACGTTGGGGGAAATAAAGAAACGAGGTTGAAATAATATACCCCTGTGCGATTGGTAGAAATCACGAAGCGTGCATCTTTCGTTGGTTTCACGTCTGATGCAGTGGTTAAATTAACTTCGTATTGTTTCCAGTAAATGCTTTTTTCAAGATTAATAGTTCCTGTTGCGTAAATGGTTTTACCATCATTGCTTTCAATCGAAACTGTTATCGGGCCAGGTGTATTATTTTCAATTACAGGAAGCGGGGGCGTCGTTGGTTTTGGCTCCCAGGCACGTCGCGGAGGCTCTCTTCTGTCTGTTCCCTTTATATAGAATGATGCTTTATATGTTGTGGAAGGATTTACCGGAATACCCCAATAACCTTCATTTGCAATGCCTACTTTTCCTTCAGGTTTTTCTACAGTAAGCCTTAGGCAGGCAATCATTGCCCCGTTTATTGCATTACGACGTTCATCATTCGGAACGTGTTCTTCTGCGGCTATTAATTTTATAGCTGCCTGAGCGGATGGATTATCCTTTACCAGGCTCCATCCTTCGGGCGACGTTTTGCTGTCCTTAAATATCCTGTTGCGGATAAGTTCAGCATACAGACCGCCATCGTAGGAGTGATTGATTTCTTCCGTCATCAGTCCATACAACATCGGGCTAACATTAGTATTTGCATTAGCCAGATTTAAAGTGATCACAGGTGTTTGAGCCAAAGCTGGCTTAAATGCAAAACCTGTTGCTATTAACAATAGTAAACGAAGTTTTTTAACTGTTTTTTGTTTCATAATAAATTCAACGTTTGAAAATTTCTTCATGATTATTTTTTTATTTATTCATCCAGTTGTTAGTTTCCATCCATTCAAATAAAGGTTCCATCCATCCCGGATGCTTAAACACAAAACCATGGTTTCCTTTTTGATAAATATGCATTTCGACCGGCACATTGTGATGCCTGAGTTTTTCGAAATAAATAACGCTGTTGTCCACATCCACTACCTTGTCATCAGCAGCCTGTGTGATGTATGCAGGTGGAGAATTTTTATTCACCTGCAATTCGTTTGAATAAAGGTCAATCATTTCTTTCGAAGGATTCGCTCCCAGCAATTGCCTGCGTGAATCTTTATGCGTTAAACTATCCTGCATGCTAATAACAGGATAGACCAATATTTGAAAATCAGGCCGCAGATTCGTGTTGCTAGTATTTTCTATCAGCGCCTTATTAAAATGTGTTGCTTCAGTGGAAGCCACATGGCCGCCGGCAGAAAAACCCATGATACCAACTTTGTTTGCATCAATACCCCAAACCATTGCACTATCACGAACCATTTTAATTGCCTCTTGCGCATCCTGCAATGGCGCAATGGTTTTATTCACCTGGAAAGAATCGTTTGGCAAACGATATTTCAAAACAAACGCGGCAACGCCTTTTTGTGCAAATGCTTTTGCTGTCATTACTCCTTCTCCACCATATACAATTACACTGTAACCACCACCCGGACAAATTACTATGGCGGGACAGTTGACGTTAGATTTTTCAGGTAAATACATTTCCAGTGTTGGTGTAATCACCCTGCGAATTAAACCTTCAGAAGGGTTTTCCGGAATGTCTTTTAGCGCTGTTTGTTTTGCATTCGGAATATTTCCCGGATAAAGATTTATGATTCGTTGTGCATTAAGAGCGAACGGAAATAAACTCATCCAAATCAAACAAATTTTTAGTTTTTTCATTTGCTTTTATTTCTTGCTAAGCTTTAATTGTTCATTAAAAAAATCAACCATTACCTTATAATATTTTTCTTCCATCACACCAGGCCCATGCTGTCCGCCGGGTACTATTATAAATTGAGAAGATACTTTGGCTTTTTGCAACGCTGCATTCAACATTTCACTTTGGCATATTGGTACCAGCGGGTCTTTATCTCCATGAAAAATCAGAAATGGCGGGTCGCCTGCATTTACATAAGTAATTGGATTTACCAGAGCGCATTTATCAGGGTTGTCTTTTATCGGTCCTCCAATTAAAATAGCCTCGGGCGAATTGGGCGTAACAGTTCCTGCTCCGGTGCGGCATGAATCTATCACCCGCACATCGGTAGGCCCAAACCAATCTACCACTGCGTCAACATTGCTGCTAAAATTCGTATTAGGGCCAACGGTTCCTTCAATATCTTGTGTTACTTTTCCAACAGTGTAATTTTTCACTCCGCCTGAAGTTCCGGCGAGCGCTGCCAAATGGCCGCCTGAAGAAAAACCGGTGATAGCAACAAAGCTTGTATCAAATTGGTATTTCGCAGCATTGGCCCTCACGAACCTGATGGCTGCTTTTATATCGTTTATTTGTGCAGGGAATACAGAATCTTTTGATGAACGGTGATTAGGTGTAACCACCGCAAAACCAGCATCTACCAATGGTTTACCGAGTGTTTGCATAGCCATACCTTTCAGATTATCACCAAACCATGCGCTTCCATATATCACCACCACAACGGGGTAACTAGGTTGCGGTTTTTCCGGCAGGTAAATATCCAGGTCATGATATACTTTGGCATCGCCACCGGCATAGTTTACATCTTTCCAGTTTTTTGCGTTTTGCTGGCTGAAGCATTGTGTGCACAAGAGCGAGAAAACGATAACTGGGACTAATTTCATAAATGCGTGTTTGACGATGTTTGTAATTTTTAATCTCAATGTACTTCATTACCACAATTGGTGAACTGATTTTTTTATATATTTTTCGTATATCTCCTGCACTCCCCTTAGTTGCTCTGGTTTTAAATCTGCCATATTTAATGCATTGATATTTGAAGTAACCTGCTTTATATTGGAAGCGCCGGGAATGATGCAGCTTACTGCATCAAATTGCAATATCCATTTTAGGGCGATCGGTGCAAGATTATCCTGGCCCGGGAAAACCTGTTTTAATGCTTCAACCGCCGCCAAACCTGTTTCATAATCTATCCCTGAAAAAGTTTCTCCTTTATCAAAAGCATCACCGGAACGGTTAAAGTTTCGGTGGTCGCCGGAAGTAAATTCAGTAGCAGCCGTAAACTTGCCGGTTAATAACCCACTTGCAAGCGGCACCCTTACTATAATACCTACGTCTTTTCTTTTTGCTTCGTTGAAAAATAATTCAGCAGGCCGTTGCCTGAACATATTGAATATAATCTGTACCGTTGTTACATTGCTGTATTCAATTGCCTTTAGCGCTTCTTCCACTTTTTCCACACTTACCCCAAGATTTTGCACTTTGCCTTCTTCCTTTAACCGTTCAAACAATTCAAATATTTCGGGGCGATAATAAACGGCAGTGGGAGGGCAATGCAGTTGCACCAGGTCAAGCGTTTCCAAACCCATATTACTCAAACTGGATTCAACGAATTTTCTTAATAAAGGCACCTGGTAAGCTTCGGCAACATGCGGTTGTAATTGCCTGCCACATTTGGTAGCTACATAAATTTTTTCTTTGCGGCTACGCACCAGGCGACCAACTGCCTTTTCGCTGTCGCCATCACTGTAAACATCCGCGGTATCTATAAAATTATTCCCGGCATCCACCGCTTTGTTTAAAATGCTATCTGCATTGGCATCACTAAAATCGTCGCCCCATTTGCCACCCACCTGCCAGGTGCCGAGGCTGATAGCAGAAACCATTAGGTTTGTTTTTCCAAGTTTTCTATACTGCATGTTTTAATATAATTAGCTGGCAGGTAATTAACTTATTTATTTTTTAAAAAGTAATGGTGAAAATTGTTCCAAATCCCTCCTCCACGTAAGCCATTCATGAGATGTCCCCGGTGATTGGTAAAACACATATCTAATCCCTTGTTTATCTAACATATTTTTGAAAGCCCCAACAGAACCGGGAAAGGGATTAGGTTCTTTGGTCCCCAGTCCAAGAAACAGCACTTTAAATTGCTTGTTGACTGCCGCACCGTCACTAAATTTTCCATCAAGGAATGTAGCAGTATTTATAACATCCGTGCTGGGATAATTTGACGTACCACTAAAAGCTCCGAGAGAAGAAAACTTGTCTAAATTATTCATGATAATGCGCATGGTTTGATTAGCACCCATAGAAAGCCCTGCTATGGCCCTGTGGTCACGATTAGCGATAGTGCGGAACTTGCCATCAATCATTGGAATAATTTCGTTTATCATCACCTCTTCAAAAATGGACTCGGGACGGGCTTTGCTATCGGCGGCATTTTCCTCTGGTTTATACGCATAGCCATTGTCCATTACAATAATCATAGGAACAGCTTTTCCTGCTGCAATGAGGTTATCAAGAATCAGGTTTGCATGTCCCTGCTGCGCCCAGCCGGTCTCATCTTCAAAACTTCCATGCTGCAAATACAAAACAGGGTAACGTGTTTTAATATTTTTTTGATAGCCTGGAGGCGTGTACACAAAACAACGACGCCATGCATTCGTAAGTTTAGAGAAATAAATATTTTCACTCACCAAACCATGAGGCACATCTTTTAGCGCAAAGAAATCCTGGTCTGTTGCAGGAATTTCAATACCGCTTCCCCAGCGGCCAGCGCCATAGAAATAAAGGCTTCCAGGGTCAGGAACCGGCAGGCCATCTATATTTAGCTGGTAGTAATGAAAGCCTTCATCCTGAGGAAGTGATTCTCCTGTCCATACTCCTTTTTCATCCTTTACCATATCATACTTCTTGCCGCCGATATCAAGCTGCACTTTTTGTGCTTCCGGAGCAGCAATGCTCGCACGTACATGGCCTTGAGCATTCACCTGCGGATATTGCTTTCCCGGCTGATTGGTAGAAGCCGGTTTAAAACTATCTGATTGTGCAAAGCTGATTCCACTGGTTAAGATAGCAGCAAAAAAAACAATGAAGAACCTCATCATAATAATCCTTTTTATTCCTGCATTAATGAATGATTTCTAATCCCTGAACAACATCGGCGCAAGTTCATGCAAGCTGCGTCTCCATGTCAGGAATTCGTGTGCCGTATTTTCAGAAACAAATGAAACCGCATTATACCCTGCTCCTTTTAATGCAGTCACTGCATTCTTAACACCATCAGGTCTTTCCCTGCTGCCGCAACTTATAAAGATGAGTTTAGGTTTTGTCTTGCCCTTAAGTTCGTCTGGAGTATAAATTCCACCACTCAACAATGCATAATAAGAAAATACATCAGGCTTATTCAAGGTGATTGTATGCGTTTCCATACCGCCCATTGAAAGGCCGGCCATAGCACGATGTCCCTTATCTGCAATAGTACGAAAATGAGTATCTACATAAGGTATTAATTCATCAACTAGCACCGTTTGAAATGGTTCAATTTTAAAATCCCTCATTCCGCCAAATTTTAATTCGTTGGTCATTCCGTATGTCATCACAATAATGAAAGGTTTTGTTTTGCCTTCGGCAATCAGGTTATCCATGATCAGATTGGCATGCCCCTGGTTGCTCCACGCGGTTTCATCTTCGCCCCAACCATGTTGCAGGTACAATACAGGATATTTTTTTGATTTATCTTTTTCATATCCCGGTGGTGTGTACACGAAAGTACGGCGTTGCATGTTAGTGCTTTTTGAAGGAAACAAAATCTGCTGCACATTACCATGTGGAACATCTTTAAGCGCATAAAAATCCTGATCGTGGGCGGGTATTTCGATACCACTTTCCCAACGGGTGGAGCCATAGAAATTCAATGCGCCGGGATCGTTAAAAACCCCACCATCAACGGTTAGATGGTAATAATGAAAACCTTCATCCATTGGCCCTCCGGTAGTACCGGTAAAAAATCCGTCTGCTCCTTTTGTAAGTATTGTACCACCTCTGCCACCCCAACCGAGACTTACACGAACACTATCGGCTTGAGGGGCTTTAATTTTAAAACGGACATATCCTTGCGAATTTACTTGTGGATATTCCTGCCCCGGTTGATTGAGGGTTGATGGCTTGAAGTCATCAGAAACAGTAGTAGTTTGGGCCAAACAGATTTGACCAGCCAGCAGAGCTACTGAAAAGATAATTGCATGTTTTAATTTCATTGGATGATTTTTTAAATGATGATTCTTATTATTGAAAACTTAAAATTTTAATTCTTTTGTTGCTGTCAATTACTTAAAAAGCAATGGCGCAAAATTGTACAAATCATTTCTCCACACAGGCCATGTATGCCCGCCGGGATATTCGTAATACGTATGCTTTATTTTCAACTCATCTAATTTACCGAGCATGATTTGCCCATTCTTGTAGGCAATATCTTCAGGGCCTCCGTCAGAAATCCAGAACCCCTTCAGATTACTGTTTATCTTATCCACATTCTCTTTCATAAAAGCATACTGCGCATCGGCTGTTGGACTCATCATTGGAATTATCCAGCCTGAACTGAATACTCCAAGATAAGCAAACATATTTGTGTTATTGATGCCTGTATACAAGGTATGCATGCCTCCCAATGACAATCCTGCCAATGCGCGGCTGTTGGCATCTGTTTTTGCCCGATAATTTTTTTCAACAAAAGGAATAATGGCCTGCTTCATTTCTCTTTCAAACATCTTCATTCCATTTTCAATCGCATCAGGGTTAAAGCCACCGGCACCAAGATTCGCATCTGGCATAACGATAAGCATTGGTTTTGCTTTGCCACCAGCAATAAGATTATCTAAAATCAAATTTGCTTTGCCTTGCGTAGCCCAACCGGTTTCATCTTCACCGCCACCATGTATAATGTATAAAACAGGGTATTTTTCACTGACGTTTTCATCATAGCCCGGTGGTGTGTAGATGTACATTTGTCTCCATGAATTGGTAACAGAAGAATAATAATTTTTGATGCGAATGTCGCCATGAGGTACATTACTAAGTGCATAATAACGGCCACCCACAAAAGGGATTTCAATTCCGCTGGCCATTCTTCCCATCCCATAAAAAGTTTGGCTGGCAGGGTCTGCCAGAGCCACACCATCTATCAGCAAAGAATAATAATGAAATCCTTCACTGATAGAATCGGTGGTTACATTC
>DATCFI010000265.1:0-16144 GCA_036509585.1 Hanamia sp.
TTTCTTAATAAAAATGCTTGTCATCTTGCAATTTGTTAGGAGTCAAAAAACGAAAAGCTGGTTTTAGTTTCTTTCAACCGATGCACTTTGGACGAATTGGCCTGGTAATTCAGATCGTCACGACTTAAGCGCTTTATTCTATTATTTTAATTTTTTGTTGGGCATTTCTTGCAGAGGTCCAGCTAGTTCATATCCAATTTCTTTTACAAAAAACGGGAACAAAAATCTGGCTTATTTGTAGGTTTACTGTCAGATATTTTCAGCTCTGTCTTTTTGTTTTTATCAAAATCATACGACTGAAAAAAATAGTTTAATTTAGATTTGAAATAGTTGTTTGACTAACTAAAAAATCATGCTACACAAAAGAAATATTCAGAAAGTAACGGTTTTGGGAAGCGGCGTCATGGGAAGCCGGATTGCGTGCCATTTTGCAGGCATCGGATTGCAGGTTTTATTGCTTGATATTCCGACTCCCGATAGTAAGGATGCCAGAGGCAAAAATAAGATTGTAAATGATGCATTGGCTACTGCCATCAAATCTTCGCCATCGCCTGTTTTCACCAAAGATGTATTTAAAAATATCACCACTGGAAATTTTGAAGACAACATGAAAGACATCGTATCCAGCGACTGGATCATCGAAGTGGTGGTGGAAAGATTAGATATAAAAAAACAGGTTTTTGAACAGGTAGAAAAATTCCGTAAACCGGGGACGCTTATCACTTCCAATACATCAGGGATTCCTATTCACCTGATGGCAGAAGGACGAAGCGATGATTTTAAAAAGCATTTTTGTGGCACCCACTTTTTTAATCCTCCACGATATTTGAGATTGATGGAAATCATTCCAACTGAATTCACCAATCAGGAAGTAGTAGATTTTTTAATGCACTATGGCGATTTGTTTTTAGGAAAAACCACAGTTTTGTGTAAAGATACACCCGCGTTTATCGCCAACAGGGTTGGGGTTTTCAGCATCATGTCCATATTCCACATTATGGATAAACTGGAATTGGGTATTGATGAAATAGAGGCGCTGACAGGTCCTATAATCGGCCGACCAAAATCGGCTACTTTCCGAACCGCCGACGTAGTGGGCATAGACACTATGGTAAAAGTAGCGACAGGTGTAAAAGAAAATTGTCCGGATGATGAAGCCAAAGACATTTTTACTATTCCGGCTTGGCTGCAAAAAATGGTGGATAACAAATGGCTGGGCGATAAAACGGGCCAGGGATTTTTTAAGAAGACAAAAGCTGCTGATGGGCAAAAGGAAATCCTTACGCTCGATTTAAAAACTTTTGAATATGCACCGCGGAAAAAGCCAAAATTTGCAACCTTGGAAACCGCGAAACCCATTGAAGACCTTAAACAAAGATTAAAAATATTATCAGCGGGAAAAGATAAAGCCGGTGAATTTTATCGTCAATTTCATTATGGCCTTTTCTCTTATATATCTAACCGCATTCCCGAAATAAGCGATGAGCTGTATCGCATTGATGATGCCATGAAAGCGGGTTTTGGATGGGAAATAGGCGCTTTTGAAACGTGGGACGTTTTGGGGGTAAAGGGAACCGTAGACGCTATGAAAAGTGCTGGATACCATGTTGCTTCATGGGTCGAGGATTTCCTTGCGGATGGAAATACTTCTTTCTACAAATTAGAAAATGGAAAGCGTTTATACTATGATGTTACTTCAAAAAAATATTTACCATTACCTGGTGGAGATTCATTTATTATTTTAAGCGACCTCGCAGAAAAAACCGTTTGGAAAAATAGTGCCTGCAATCTATACGACCTCGGAAATGATGTGGTAGGCCTTACATGGAATACAAAAATGGGAAGTATAGGCGGCGAGGTCCTGGAAGCACTAAATAAATCTATCGCTATCGCGGAAGAAAAATACAAAGGATTAGTAATTGCAAACGAAGCGGCACAATTCAGCGCTGGAGCTAATGTGGGAATGATATTTATGCTGGCCGCTGAGCAGGACTATGACGAACTGGATATGGCAGTTCGCTTGTTTCAAAATACTACTATGCGAATCCGGTATTCTTCGATTCCTGTGGTGGTAGCACCTCACGGGCTTACTTTAGGTGGCGGTTGCGAAATTTGCTTGCATGCTGATAAAGTGCAGGCAGCAGCTGAAACATATATTGGTTTGGTAGAACTTGGCGTGGGACTTATTCCTGGTGGTGGGGGCACCAAAGAATTTGCATTACGAACCTCCGATGCCATTCAACACAATGAGCCTGAAACGATTCCTTTGCAAAACAGGTTCATTACTATCGGTACCGCAAAAGTTTCGACATCAGCTTTTGAGGCGTATGATTTAGGCATATTACGCAAAGGCATAGACGAAGTAACGATGAACCAATCAAGAAGAATCGCTGAGGCAAAAGAAAGTGTAATTGAGTTGTATGATCGTGGATATTCACAACCTTTACCAAGAACAGATATTAAAGTGTTAGGACAGGATGGATTAGGAATGTTGTATGCAGGCATCAATGGGATGTTCCGTGGTAATTACATCAGCGAACACGATGTAAAAATCGCGAAGAAACTGGCGTACGTAATGTGCGGCGGCGACTTAAGCGAATCAACCCTAGTAAACGAACAATATTTATTGAATCTCGAGCGGGAAGCCTTCTTAAGCTTGTGCGGTGAAAAGAAAACGCTGGAAAGATTGCAGAGCGTATTGACAACAGGAAGACCAGTGAGAAATTAATTGACCTTTCTAAGATTTTTCAAAAAAAATGCCTGATCTTTTTACAGATCAGGCATTTATAATATAGAAATTTTATTTTACAGAAACTGGCACTTTCAGGTTTTCCCATAAAAGCATAAACCCTTTTTTACCAATCTCAAATTTCATTCTCTCATTAAAAGAAGAAGATTTTTCAGATTTTACCGTTACACGTAAGACATCGTTAGCAGGATCTTCCGTTGCGCTGCCATCGCTTTTGATACCCCATTGCCCGGTTTTCGAGTTAAAAATAAATGTCCACTCTTTTTCGCCAGAAATGGCATACAAACTATACGTGCCAGCAGGAAGTTTTTTCCCTTCTATCATTATGTCTTTACTGGTTTCAAATGTCGTGGCTTTATTAGCACCAACACGCCATACTTTATCATAGGGTACCAGGCCACCCCAGATTTTTCTTCCCTTTACTGCCGGGCTACTGTAATTAATGGTAATCATTGAGCCGGAAACATTACCGGTAGCGGTTTCTGGTGGGCTGGCCGGTTGAGATTTATCCTGCGCAAACATCACCGAGCTCACTAATATGCCAACCAATGCTAAAAAAATTCCTTTTGAAATCATTGCCTTTTTCATTGTTGTAAAAATTTAATTGTTTAAATAATTTTTTAATAGCCCAAAACTAATCATTTCCATAACGGATGGCAACGAAATATTTTAAGCGGCGCTGTATAAAACGCAAACACCATGCCGTGTACGAATACACGATGGAAAGTAAGTTTATATAGTCACAAAAAGCCAGTAAACGATCAAATTTTGCAGATTTCTATTTAGTAATCGCGTAGGATGTTTTTATCAATAAGGTTTATTTAACATTCCAAATCCTAATACTCATCATTCAGTGCAAATGTTGGTTTGCGGTACATCCATTGCCCGCCGGTGAAATCAGGGAATTCAACTGTTTCATTTCCCAACTCAATGGACTGCTCGCTCAATGGCGTGATGGCGCTCCACGCCGCCGCGTCATACACATCCATCGGTGTAGGCATTTTTCGTTTTATAGATTCCACAAAGGCGTGGATCACAAAAAAGTCCATGCCGCCATGCCCGGCACCCGCGGTTTCTTTGCTCCATCGAGCCCACAATGGATGATCATATTTATCGAACCAGTCTTTAATATTATCCCACTCATCATTCTTCTTAGATTTGTCCTGTATATAAACGGTGTCGCTAACATCCATCCACAAACCTTCTGTACCCTGTACGCGAAAACCAAGCGAGTAAGGACGAGGAGAATTGGTATCGTGTTGTAATAATATAGTTTCACCATTGGCACAACTAATTGAAGTAGTGATTACATCTCCCGCCTTAAACTTCACCTTTGCATTTGGATGATTTTCTCCTCCCACTTTTACTATATGATTGTGCAAACCTCTTGCCTTGGAAGCAAAAGAGCAGAGGGTCAGAAAACGATTACCCCGGTTAATATTAATGTAATGTCCTATCGGACCTATTCCATGCGTCGGGTAAAGGTCACCGTTACGATGTATAGAATGCCCGGTACGCCAGTGCGCTTCTGAATATCCTTTTTCACCAAACTCTACTCCGTGATCGTAGTCGTGTACCCCATCGTTAAATAACACTTCGCGAAGGTCGTGCTGGTAACCGCCCTGCAGGTGTATCAGCTCGCCAAACAAGCCCTGGCGCACCATATTCAACGCGGCCATTACATCCCTGCGGTAACAAACATTCTCAAGCATCATCACATTCGCCTTATTTTTTTCCGCTGCTTTTACTACATCCCAGTGATCCTGCAATGTGATACCGAGAATCACTTCCGTAGCTACATATTTAAGCCCTGCATCCAGTGCGCCCATTATCATCGGCTTATGCCATTCCCACGGCGTAACTATTAGAACGCCATCCAATTTTTCCTTTTGCAATAAAATCTGCCACGAATTTTCATCACCGGTATAAATCTGCGGCATCTTTTTTCCGCTCTTACTTATCAAATCTTTGGTTCGCTGTAGTGCACGCGGCTCTACATCGCATATTGCCACGAGGTCAGCATCATCCCTGCGCAACACCAGGTCCACATGACTGATACCTCTGGCACCCACACCAATAATAGCCAGTCGTACTTTAGGGCCCGCGCCCATCCCGGCAAAAATATTCGTAGTAGGAAACAACGAAAATGAAAGACCTGCAAGCGAAGTGTTTCTGATAAAATCTTTTCTATTCATGAGAATATTTTATATGATAAATTTCAAGGAAATTTTACGATAGATGAATATAAAAACATTTTCGGATTTATCGTTGTGCAAACGTTTGAGTGAATTCGGAAAAATAAACACAGTAGATGAACAAACAGCCTGGATTATTATTCGGATCCAATCCGGTAATTAATAGCATTCTCAAAACAGGCGCATTTGTTTTCGGGGCGCATCTAAAACGATTCCTTAGTCCCATTGCAAACAATAGATTTATCCCATCCAAAGAAGAAAATCAGTGAACAAAGAAATAACCCAGATTTCTACTTTAGTGAATATGCCTTCTCTTAATAATTCCTCCTGAAGCTTCCTTGATGGTGCTCGCAAAAACAAAGGACCGCGGGTCAATTTCGCTGACAAGATTTTTAAGTTTCCGTATTTCGAGGCGGGTGATTACGGTAAAAATAATATCAACATCGCTGTGCAGATCAAACTTGCCGGGAAGAAAACCTCTCTCGCCTTTGTATATCGTAATTCCGCGCCCCATCTCGTTTACCAGCCTGTCTTTTATAATCTCGCTTTTACCGGAAATGATGGTAACACCTACATACGCTTCTAAGCCCTCAACAACATAATCCACTGTTTTGGTGGCTGCAAAATAGGTAAGCATAGAGTATAAGGAGGTTTGGATGCCAAAGCGAAAAGCAGCAATACTGAAGATCAGGATGTTGATAGCCATAATAATCTCCGTGATGGTGAAGCTGGTTTTTTTCCATGTATAAAGCGCCAATATTTCTATCCCATCAATGGCACAACCTGCTCTCATGGTCAGTCCTATACCGGCTCCCAGGAAAAATCCTCCGAAAATAGACACCAGTAGTTTGTCCTGGGTAATGTCAAAATGTGGCATCAGCGCCAGGCAAACGCCGAGTAACAGAATACAAAAAAATGTTTTTAAAGCGTAATTAAAATTGATCGCGTACACACAAATAACAATGAAGGGAAGATTGGCCAGTATGATGACATACGAAAGATTGAAATGATAAATTTCGTGTATCAGCAGCGAGATACCAGTAATGCCTCCGTCAAAAAAACCATTTGGCACCAGGAAGCCCTGAAGTGCAAAAGCGGCTAAAATTGCTCCTGACACTATGAACAAAGAATCACCCAGCCAATCAGACAACTCAAATTTCTTTTTTTCTGGTTTTTGTTGAATTGAAGATCTCAGTTTTAATTGTTCCAATGTTTGAACAAGGCGGGTGTTCAGTTTGTTTTGAGCTGTGTCTGTAAAATAGTGATGTGATTCCACAAATTTTATTTCTTCTTTTCTCCATTCTTCGCGGTCTTTTACAAAGCCAGCCTCATGTAATTCTTTGTAAAGCTTTTCAGCATTCAAAAAATACTTATCGGTTCCCATATAATAAAGATCTGCATCACAAAGTATTTCAGCCAGTTTGCTTTTAGGAGCCTGGGGTATTTTTGTTGACAAAATCAGCATGCAGATTTCTTCAATTTCGTCCGCAGCGTATCCAAACTGCGGAAGCCATTTTCTGGCCATATCGCAGGAGATTTCTTCGTGGTCTGAATACGTTTCTAAAAAGCCACAATCGTGAAAAAGTGCTGCTGTTTTGACTATGATCAAATCCCTGGCCGAAATATTTTCCGCCTTACCCAACCTTTCTGTTCCAGCCAGCACGTCTTTGGTATGATCCGCATTGTGATAATAAAGGTAAGGAGGGAGGCCGGACTCTAACTTTCCAATTAAAAAAAAATATGCCTTTTCAAATTGCATTTCGTATGGCTGATTCAAGAGTATATTCGGTTTGTTTATAAAAAAATGTTCTGGCCAAAAAATCATCTCCGTGCTGATGACTTTATAAAACACTTACAAATCTAAACAATACAAGCAGGAATTTGCCAAAAAATGTATCTTCAAAATAAATTACAAGCGGGAAGTTGGCAATTGAAATGCTCACCGGGACCTTTACTTATATAACAATCAAATTAGTCGCTGCAGATCATGGCAAAATCGTATCATATATTTATATGGAAAAAGGCGCCTTTTGTCCGTTTGCTGCTCCCATTGATAGCAGGGATTATTTTTGAATATTACTTCAACATAAAAATCTCCACGATCATTTTCAGCGTGATTATTCTCCCCATACTAATGCTTGTTTTCTTCTTTTTAAAGGAATCAAAAAGGTTCAGCTTTAGATGGCTCCAGGGCATTCTGATGTCGCTTTTTCTTGTCGTTTTTGGGTTATGGATTGGTTGGCAAAAAGATATCCGAAATCATCAAAACTGGTATGGGAACCTGGATGAAAATAATAGCCTTTTGGTGACTCGTATAATAGAACCACCCATAGAAAAAGCAAAGTCATACAAGGCATTGGCTTCCGTAGAATCTTGCATTGATGGTGGCTCACAAAGGAACGCGGCAGGAACCATACTTCTCTATTTTGACAAAGATTCCTTTTCAAAACGATTGAATTATGGTGATGAGATCATTGTCGCGAAAAAATTAAAAGACATCAAAAACTCCGGAAATCCAGCAGGTTTCGACTATGGCCGCTATATGGCTTTTCAACAGGTCTATCAGCAAGGCTATCTAAAAAAAAGCGACTGGATCTTACTGCCAAACAAGTCTATCAACCCATTCAAAAAAACGCTTTTTGACACAAGGGCTTTTGTTATCAAAACAATAGACCAATATATACCAGGTGAAAATGAATCGGCGCTGGCAAAAGCGCTGCTGATAGGATATAGAGTAGACTTGGATAAAGACCTTGTGCAGGCCTATAGCAATGCGGGCGTTGTTCATATTATCGCTATTTCCGGCTTACATCTCGGGCTTATTTATGGTTTGTTATTGTGGCTCACTTTAAAAATCCCGTTGTTAAAAAAAGCAAAAGTTCCAAGAGTTTTCGTGATACTTTTCTGCATGTGGTTTTTTGTATTCTTAACCGGCGCTTCTCCGTCTGTAATGCGAGCCGCTGTTATGTTTAGTTTTATTTCTGTCGGTACAATTCTTCAAAAAAGGGTATCCGTTTATAATTCACTTTCTGCTTCCGCGTTTCTGCTGCTTTGTTTTGACCCGTACTTACTTTGGAATGTAGGGTTTCAACTTTCCTACCTGGCTGTTTTGGGTATTGTGTCCCTGCAGAAAACTATTTATAATTGGTTCTATGTCCAAAACAAAATACTGGATTATACCTGGAAACTGGCTTCTGTTTCTATTGCTGCCCAAATATTTACCATCCCGATATGCTTCTATTATTTCCATCAATTACCGCTGCTTTTTCTACTTGCCAATATCATCGTAATTCCTTTGGCAACGATAGCTTTATGCGGATGTATTACATTAATTATTTTTTCTCCGTTTGGAACTTTCCCAGTGTATCTCGGCAAGCTGGTTTCTGCTTTTCTCTTTGCGATGAATTATTCCGTTCGGGCAGTTAACCACCTTCCATTCTTATTGTGGAATAATGTTTCGATTTCAGTTTGTGAAACGATTTTGCTTTATCTCATTTTCATCTCTTTTTTAACATGGCTATTCAAACGAAATAGTATGGCATTTAGGATGGGATTGGTCTTCACCCTTATTTTCTCTACGCTTATTTTTTTTGATAAATGGAATTCATCCACGCAAAAGACAATGATCGTCTACAATGTTCCGATGCACAGCGCTATTGATTTCATCGACGGGCAGCAAAGTTATTTATTAGCCGATAGCGTTTTTGTAAATGACCCGTTGCTTCAAAAGTATAATCTATATCCCGCACGGATTTCTCTGAATGCCACTAATAGCAGTGCCCTCAATAATCCAATATTTGTTTCTAATAATTTTTATCAATTTTATGATAAGAAAATCCTGGTTGTGGATAAGTCCAATTCCTATGTGCCATCTGCAAAAAAGATCCATTTAGATTATGTGGTTATTTCTAAAAACCCAAAAATAAAAATTAAAGAAATTGCTCAAGTATTTGATTGCAGTCAATATATTTTTGACGGGTCTAACTCTTTGTGGAAAATTGAGCAATGGAAAAAAGAGTGCGAAGAATTACATTTGCAGTTTCATTCTGTATCCGAACAGGGTGCATTTGTAATCAATCAATAAACGAACCCTTTTTTCAAAAACCATGCAACAAAAAATTAAATCCGTTCTCATCTCTGTTTTTAACAAGGATGGGCTGCCACCTATCATTGCTTCACTTACCAAACAAAATATCACCATTTATAGCACGGGCGGCACTCAAAAATTTATTGAACAGAATGGAGGCAAATGCATTCCGGTAGAAACACTTACAGGCTATCCATCTATATTAGGCGGAAGAGTAAAAACTCTTCATCCTGTTGTGTTTGGTGGGTTTTTAGCGAGACGAGATGTGGAAAGTGATTTGAAAGAAATGAAGCAATATAACATTCCTGAAATTGATTTGGTGGTTGTGGATTTATATCCTTTTGAAGAAACCGTAAAGTCAACGAATGATGAAGCTGCGATAATAGAAAAAATAGACATTGGCGGTCCTTCAATGATTCGCGCTGCAGCAAAGAATTTTAAGAATGTATTGGTGATTGCTCATAAAAATGAATATCCGGCACTGGAAAAAATACTAACCGAAAATAATGCGGAAACTTCTTTGGAAGAAAGAAAAGATTTTGCTGCTAAGGCTTTTGATGTATGCTCAGGCTACGATATTGCCATCTCAAATTATTTTAATAAAACAGCTTTTGCCAATCCGTTTCAAATCGAAAAGAAAGTGTTGCGCTACGGCGAGAATCCGCACCAGCAGGCATCTTTCATTGGAGACATTAATGAAATTTTCGAGCAATTACATGGCAAAGAACTTTCTTATAATAACCTGGTAGATGTAGATGGCGCGTTGCAACTGATGAAAGAATTTGAAGATAGCACTTCCGACAAAGTAACTTTCGCCATTTTCAAACACACCAATGTTTGCGGCATCGCACAAAGAAATAATGTTTCCGAGGCATTTACAGCCGCGCTTGCGGGCGATCCCGAAAGCGCATTCGGTGGTGTGTTGATTGCGAATTCTTCTATAGACAAGAAAACCGCTGAAGCGCTGAAAGATTTGTTTTTCGAAGTATTGATTGCGCCTGCCTTCGATGAAGACGCGCTTCCTGTGCTGCAGTCAAAAAAGAACAGAATTATTTTGAAACTTAAAGAATTTCCAAAAAATAAGCAGCAGGCAAAAATCGTTTTAAACGGACTTTTGGTTCAGGACAATGACACCATCAATTTGCCTGATGAAGGAGAAAAGTCAATCGATTGGAACAACGCCACAGAGGGGAAAAAAGAAGACATGATTTTCGGAAATATTGTTTGTAAGCATTTAAAAAGCAATGCAATTGCCATCGTAAAAAACAAACAACTTTTAGGAAAAGGATGTGGGCAAACATCGCGTGTGGATGCTATGAAACAAGCCATTGCCAAGGCAAAGCAATTTGATTTTGATTTGGAGAATTCAGTTGTAGCGAGTGATGCATTTTTTCCCTTTGATGATTGCGTAAAAATCGCGCATGAAGCAGGGATTGCTTCTTTTATACAGCCCGGCGGCTCCATCAGGGATAAAGATTCTATTGAATACTGCAGGGCTAATAACCTGTTAATGGTAATTACCGGAGTCAGGCATTTTAAGCATTAAGATTTTTTGGGTGAATGGAAATCTTTAATATTAGTTCGTTTACTATTAATGAATCTCTCAGGATAGATTTGGAATTTTAAATAGGTCTACTAAAAATAAGAATCTTCAATAAAAGTTGATTTACTGGAAAACTATTTCATGTTCTGCTGATCCTTCCACATTTCATTAAAAGTTTTCTTGCTAAACTCAAGCGGGGCATGGTGTTTATCCCAATCCTTAAATAACTTGTTTACGATTTTAGTTTTCAAGCCCCCATTTCCCATATTCATCATACTTCTTTTTAGGGATGTCGTTTTCCATATTTTCCAGACCATCTTTTCGGAAAAAGTTGTCATTCCCTGTTCGACACTTTCATTCCGGTTTACCAATAATAATTCGTGGATATTTATTTTTACGGGACACACTTCTGTGCATGCGCCACATAATGACGATGCGTAACTTAAATGTTTATATTCTTCCAACCCCTGTAGGCCGGGAGTAATAACACTTCCTATGGGCCCGCTGTAGGTAGTTCCATAACTATGGCCTCCGATATTTTTATAAACTGGGCAAACATTTAAACATGCACCACAGCGAATGCAATAAAGACTTTCGCGTTTGCGCGGACTGGCCAGAATATTACTACGATTGTTGTCTAACAAAATAACAAACATCTCTTCGGGCCCATCTCTTTCACCGGGCTGCCGGGGACCGCAAATAATACTATTGTAAACGGTTACTTTCTGCCCGGTTCCATAAGTGGCCAGCAGCGGCCACATCAAAGCGAGGTCGGCCATGGAAGAAATCATTTTCTCGATGCCAACAACTACAATATGGGTTTTGGGCCATGCAGAACTTAATCGTGCATTGCCTTCATTTTCTGTAATAGCAATTCCGCCAATATCGGCGAGGATAAAATTAGCACCCGTAATTCCGAGTTCAGCTTGTACATATTTTTCTCTTAATTTTTCTCGTGCTACCTGCGTTAATTCCTGAGGGGAAAGTTTTGACGAGGTGCCTAATTTTTCTGAAAAAAGTTTGGCAACATCTTCTTTGTTTTTGTGCATTGCCGGAGTTACAATGTGGTAAGGAGGTTCGCCATCTAATTGCTGAATATACTCGCCCAAATCGGTTTCTATACTTTCAATCCCGTTTTCTTCTAAAAAATGATTAAGGTGAATTTCTTCCGTCACCATGCTTTTGCTTTTCACAATGCTTTTGCAATTTTTTTCTTTACAAATGGCAAGAATTTCGTCTAAAGCTTCCTGTGAATTTTCTGCCCAGATTACTTTTCCTCCCCGTTTAGTGAATTGCATTTCAAACTCTTCCAAATGTTGGTCAAGCGTCTCCAACGCACGCCATTTTATATTTTTCGCCCTCTCTTTTACAAGATTAATATCGGCAAATTGTACTTTTCCCAGCGGTACAGCGGCGTTGTACTTACCGATATTAAAATTGATTTTTTGGCGATGCTCAATATCAGCACTTTTTATCGTGCTTTTTGCTATGAAGATTGCTTCGTTTTCTGTCATGTCTTTTATTATTTGTAATTCTATTTTAAAACCCCTAACTCCTTACCCACTTTTGTAAATGCTTCAATTGCTTTGTCCAAATGCTGTTGCTCATGCGCGGCGCTTAGTTGCACACGGATTCTGGCCTGTCCTTTAGCTACTACCGGGAAGAAAAACCCTATAACATAAATACCTTCTTCTAATAATCGGGAAGCAAACTTTTGAGATAATACGGCATCGTAAAGCATAATCGGCACAATAGGATGTTCCCCTGGTTTGATATCGAATCCTGCTTGCGTCATTTTTTTTCTGAAATATTTTGTATTACTTTCTAATTTATCGCGCAAATCAGTTGTTTCGCTCAGCATGTCAAAAACCGCGACGGAAGCGCCTACAATATTTGGCGCCAGCGTGTTGCTGAACAAATAGGGGCGGCTGCGTTGACGAAGCATTTCAATGATTTCCTTTTTACCAGAAGTAAAGCCGCCGTTAGCCCCACCAAGCGCTTTCCCCAATGTTCCCGTGATGATATCTACTTTTCCCATCACGCCACAATACTCATGCGTACCACGTCCTGTTTTTCCAATAAACCCTGTTGAATGCGAATCATCCACCATTACTACCGCATCATGTTTTTCCGCCAGATCACAAATTTTATCCACTTGTGCAATCGTTCCATCCATGCTGAAAGAGCCGTCGGTAACGATAATCCTGCTTCTTAAGTCTTTGGCTTCTTTTAATTTATTTTCTAAATCATCCATATTATTATGCTCATAGCGAAAGCGCTGCGCTTTGCATAAACGAACACCATCAATGATACTGGCATGATTTAATGCATCAGAAATAATAGCGTCTTCTTCACCAAACAGCGGCTCAAACACCCCGCCGTTCGCATCAAAGCACGCGGCATATAATATTGTATCTTCAGTTCCCAGAAACTCAGAAATCTTTTTTTCCAGTTCTTTATGAATATCCTGTGTGCCGCAGATAAAACGCACGCTGCTCAATCCATACCCTCGCTCATCGGTCACTTTTTTTGATGCAGCAATCACTTTTGGATGCGATGCCAAACCCAGGTAATTGTTAGCACAAAAATTCAATACTTTTTTCCCTCCAACCTCAATTTCGGCACCTTGTTCGCTGGCAATTATTCGTTCATTTTTGTAAAGACCGGCAGACTTAATGTCTTCAATTTCCTTGCCTAACCGCTTTGCAAAATTGTCGTTCATAGTTGCTTATTTTTGTTACCACAAACCTACAATGAATTCAATAAAAATCTACCTTAAAAAATCTTTTGAATAAAATGTAACTTTTAGTTCACTACTACGTATTATATTAAAACAGGGCTAATGCAATTAAAATTTACCATGATTCTATGACTGAGAAAGAATTTAATGATTGCGTAAACCTTTATGCCGATAATGTTTACAGATTTATTGTAAAAAATTTAAGACATGAAGAAGATGCCAAAGACGTGGTACAGGCTTCGTTTGAAAAAATGTGGATAACCCGGGATAAAGTGGAAAATGAAAAAAGTAAATCTTATTTGTTTACTGTGGCATATCACCAGATGATAGACCTGATAAGAAAAAACAAAAGAGTAAAACTGGAAGATGATTTTTCTTCATTGTTACAAACAACCCGGGAACCTCAACACGAAGTAAAGAAACTATTGAACGAAGCATTATACAGGCTAAATGAAACGCAGCGAAGCCTTGTTTTATTAAAAGATTATGAAGGATATAGTTATGAGGAAATTGGGGTAATCACATCGCTGAGTATAAGCCAGGTAAAAGTCTACCTGCACAGGGCAAGAATACAATTGAAAAACTATTTAGTGAAACCCGAAAATGTACTTTGAAAATGACCGTTAACAGAAATAATTACGAAGAATGTTTTCTACTGTACGCTGATAATGAATTATCAAAAACAGAAAGAAAAATAGTTGAAATATTCGTTCAGGAAAATCCTGACCTGAAGGAAGAATTCAGCATGATGAAGCTGACAATCAACTTACCTGATGAAAAAATAAAACTTTTTGATAAATCCTTTCTACTAAAAGAAGAATTGCCCGTCATCAATGAAAGTAATTATGAAGAAATTTTTGTACTCTATCATGATGGTGAACTTTCGGGAGAACAAAAAAGCAAAACCGAAGATTTCATAGCTGAAAATCCAAAAGTTAAAACAGAATTTGAATTGATCGGAAAGACCAGATTCATCCCTGAAAATTCAGTTGTGTATCCTGGTAAAAAGAAATTGTACAGAAAAGAAAAATCCGGAAAGGTAATTCCTATAATGTTCTGGAGATCCATAGCAGCAGCGGTTCTTATTGGTTTTGGACTATGGATAACCATTCCGCTTTTAAACAAACGGCAGGTGTCTGCACCGGTAGCTACAACAGTAAATAGTAGTCCTCAGAAGACCGACAAAAAACAAATAAAGCCTGATACAAATATCATTTCAGAAAAACCTGTGAAAGAAGGAAGCGATATAGCTTCTTCCACTGAAACGACTAAGCCAGAAAAAATCGAACAGAATAAGAAAGAAACTGAGAAACCTATTTTACAAGATCAAAAAGTGAAGAAAGAATTGGTTGCAGTAAATGAAACAAAAATAAAAAAAGAACCTGTGGAAGAAAAGCTAATTGTATTAAAGCCCAATGCTGACAATCAATTGACGGTTCCGGATGAACAGCCTGGAGAATTAACGGATATCGTTAAAAAAGCCGAGACTACGATTGCAATTAATGATCAACCAATCCCGAAGAATCAAAACAAAACCCCTAATCCGCAAGTAGCCCATGTGCAAACCGTTTCTTACATCGCAGATGCCGATGTCAATCATCAAAATTATGTTTTTTATGATGTGACTGCCGATGATTTCAAAAAATCAAAAGTAGGAGGGTTTTTAAAAAAGGTAAGGCGCGTGGTAGAAAGAAGCAATCCGATAACACGCTTAATCACAGAGAGTGACCTTGTGGCAAAATAAATAGAACAGACACCTCAATTATCAGTATTATAAATCAATTAAAATGAAAAGAACAATTCTAATTCTGAGCATGATGCTCACCGGGACAGTGGTATTTGCGCAAACAGATTCCGTAAAAGTTGAAAAAAGTAATGATACCATCCGGATAGGAGGAATGATCATTCTGAAGAAAGGTGAGCCTGATGAGAAAAAGCGTGTTACCGTAACTATTAGCAATCCAAATTACCGTCAAAAAGTGTCGAACGTCAGCACCTCTTATTTGATCTTTGATATCGGTTTTGCCAATTGGGAGGACAAGACCGATTATGCACAGGCTACAAGCAATGGGTATATTGTGAACTCACCGGGTTCGCACGATATCACAGCAAACGATTTAAAACTAAGAACGAGTAAATCAGTCAACGTAAATATCTGGTTTTTTATGCAAAGGCTCAACCTGGTAAAACACTATGTAAATCTAAAATATGGACTGGGACTTGAGTTGAACAACTATCGTTTCACGTCCAACGTTAGTTTGAATAACGGAGGCGCCAATCCTTACAATCCATCCGAATATATTTCTCATCCTTTCATTTTCAGAGACTCAATAAACTTTGATAAAAACAAGTTGGCCGCCGATTATGTAACCGTTCCGTTGATGCTTAATTTCTGTACTAATCCGCAGAATAACAAAAAAGGATTCAGCGTGAGCGCAGGAGTAAGTATGGGATACTTATACAGCAGCCGAAATAAACAAGTAAGCAGCGAAAGAGGAAAGCAAAAAATTCATGGAGATTTCGATGTTGAAAACTGGAAGTTCGCTTACATAGGCGAGATGGGCTTAGGGCCGGTGCGTCTGTATGGATCATACAGTCCTAAGTCGTTGTTTCAAAATGACCTGAATTTCAAGCCGTATAATATCGGAATCAGAATAAGTAATTGGTAAAGTTTCTCAGTGTTAATTTAATTTATAGAATAAAGCAGATAGGTCGTGATGAATTGAATAGTATTTGTTTTAAGCTAATAATATTAGTATATTTGAGCTAAAATTATTAGCCATGTTTACAGGAATGAGTTTAATAGAATTTACAAAAAAGTTTCAGAGTG
>DATCFI010000266.1:0-4139 GCA_036509585.1 Hanamia sp.
AACCGATGTATTAAAAAAAGTGCCGGAAGTTTCAGTAGATGTTGATGGCAACGTGGAGCTGGCAGGCAGTTCAGACATTCGTTTCCTTATTAATGGAAAGCCGTCGGCTGCTTTTGGTAGTGATATCGCCGACGTTTTGCAAGCTATCCCGGCCAGCCAGATAAAAAGTATTGAAGTAATTACCAATCCTGGCGCAAAATACGATGCGCAAGGCCTTGGAGGCATCATCAATATTATTTTAAAGCAAAATGATTCGCATGGAGTAAATGGCAATTTATCGCTTACTGCCGGCACACGAACAGAAAATGGATCTTTTAATTTCAACGCCCGCAAGGGAACTTTTGGCGTCAATGCATTTGTAAGTGGCAACGCTAGATTAAAAGCTACCTCATTATCAAACTCAAACCGGGTTACAAATGATACTTCTACAAATAATACCATTCTCTTACAGCAAAATTCATCCGGTGGCGACCAGAGAACCGGCTACCAGACTGGTGTTGGTTTTGATTGGGATTTAAATGAACACAATGGAATCACCGGTGCAGTTTCTTACCAGAATTTTGGTCATAAAAGCAATTCGCTAACTGACCAGCTTCAGAATACCAATGATCCGACGGGAGATATTTTGTCAAGCATCGCCAACTCTATCACTTCAGATCATAAGTTTCATTTCCACAATGTAGATGCAAGTTTAAATTATAAAAAAACTTTTAAAACCGAAGACCAGGAATTGGATCTATCCGTAAATACCAGTTTAGGAAACAGGAGTGTTTTGGACAATATTTACCAGTACAATCTTCCGCAGGATTCGCTTTATTACAGCACTAAAGGCAATAATCCCGGGAAAGAAAACGAAACTGAGTTTCGTGCAGATTACACCCAGCCAATTAAAAAGAATGTGATCCTGGGCGTAGGAAGCAAACTTAGTCTTTATGATATCAATAGTAATTCCGGCGTACTCAAACTGGACGGTTCCGGGGATTATTCTAAGGACGATTATTTATCAAACATTCTCGGATATCATCAAAAAGTATATGCTTTTTATGGAGAAATTTCTTTTCCTGTTTTTACCTGGTTTGATGCAAAAATTGGAGAACGTTATGAACGCACTGAGATCAATTCCTATTTTTCAGATGCGACCCAACAGCAAAATATTCCCGGGTATAATACTTTTGTTCCCTCATTGTTTTTTTCCAAAAAGGTTTCCGATAATTCGCAGTTTAAATTAAGCTATTCTAAAAGAATTGAAAGGCCTGATTATGGCGAGCTGAATCCATTTATCAACACGAGCGATCCAAAGAATTTGTCTACCGGAAATTCAAATTTAAAACCTGAAATAGGCAACCGTTATGAAATAGGTTATAGCACCAATATTGGCCCTTCCGGTCTTTTTATGGTAAACCTTTTCTACAGGCAAAATGAAGGCGATATCCAGCCTTTTATTGTTTATTATCCAACTTACCAGGTTGGAGATACCACCTATACAAATGTGGCACTCAGCACCCCACAGAATATTGGAAAGGAAAATAACTATGGCTTAAACCTTTTTGCTTCTGCAAAATTCTTTTCCAAGCTTGATCTCAGATCAAATGTTTTCTTTTATGAAAGGCATACCATTAACGCGATAGACAAGGGTTATGATTATAATAGCTTTAACTATCATCTTAATCTAAATGCAGATTATCAATTTTCCAAAACAATAGTTGCAGAATTCTTTGGCAACTTCCGGTCAGCAAGACACGAGGCACAGGGTACTTATCCATCATTCACCACCTATAGTTTAGCCATCCGTAAACAGATCTGGGATAAGAAAGGTAGCATTGCCTTAACCGCTTCTAACCCATTCAGAAAAAACCTCGATCAAAAAACCGAAGTTTATGGACCTAATTTTACCATTGATGGCTTAAGGACTATTCCCTTCCGCTCGATAGGTATTAATTTTACCTGGAAATTTGGAAAACTGGAATTTAAAAAAGACCCCGACAAAATAGATGATAGTTTGAATGCTCCAACTGAAAAGGGCGGATAACATCAAGTTCAGATTGTACAAAATAAAAAATCTATTTTATTGTTTGTTTACTGGCTTTTAGTTCCCTTTTTTTATCATTAGGTATCTTTGCATTTGATAGCAATGAACTTCAGTTCATATCTTAATTTATAAATATAAAATACGCTTAAATATATGACGAGGGAAGAAAAATATATGCAGGAAGCTATTGAGCTCTCTGAAGAAGGAATGAATAACAATGAAGGTGGTCCATTTGGTTGTGTGATCGTAAAAGATGATGTTATTATTGGACGTGGCAATAATAAAGTGATCAGTAATAACGATCCAACTGCGCATGCAGAGATGGTAGCCATTCGTGAAGCTTGTAAAAATTTAAAAACTTTTCAACTGGATGGTTGTGAATTATATACATCCTGTGAGCCTTGCCCCATGTGCCTTGGAGCGATTTATTGGGCGCGTCCAAAGATCATTTATTATGCAAATTCAAAGGATGACGCCAAACAGGCCGGTTTTGATGATTCGATGATCTACCAGGAAATGAATTGTGATTTAAAAGACAGGAAAATTCCTATGGTTCAAATTTCAAAAGAAAGTGCAAAAGAAATATTTGAAATATGGGAAAACAAAAAAGATAAAAAAAATTATTGAAAATTTTTACTTTAGAATTACTCTAAATTTTTAGTAAAAAAAATTGGATACATTTGCGACTTTGTTGAGAAATGTTTTCCCCAAAAAATCCCTAAAAAAACCATAACCCCATGGCTGAATGTAATTTTAATGTACCCTTTAGTGTACCTCCATTTGTAATTATTGCTAAAGCAAAAAGCGCTATTGAAAGTCAGAATGGCAATTTCAAAGGTGATGAGAACTCCGGTGAATTCAATGTATCGATTATTGGAAATGCAATAAAAGGTAATTATACGATTACCGGGCAGGTGATGAACCTGGCAATCACACAAAAACCTTTTTTTGTTCCATGTAGTACAATTGAAAATCTACTTTTGAAGGAAATTTCCAAGCAATAGCTGATTGTTTGCAGTAAAAGCGTTTTTTCTCCGGGATAAAATACCATTCATTTTCCTGACCAATACATTTACTTCAAACGGTTTCTGAATGAATTCGTCAGCTCCATATTCATATATTGCCGTTTCCGCAATATTTGGATAGGATGACAACATGATAACCGGGATGTCTCGGGTAGAATAAAATGTTTTTAATTTCCTGCATACATCGAGGCCATCAATCCCTTTTAGGAAAACATCTAAAAGGATCAGATTCGGTTTAAATGTCTTAATTGATTCCCAGGCTTTTTTCCAATCAGTAAATGCCATCACCTCAAATCCTTTCTTGTTAAGTAAAGATTTTACAACTGAGAGCAGGTCCAAATCGTCATCAAGAATTAAAATTTTAGACATACTCTATAATTATCAAAAAGCATGCAACTATTCTAATATTTCAGGGAATAAAAAACGTTGGCAAAATTTTATTGTTTACTGAAGTGTACAGCACATAGGCCTTTCGGGAATATGCTCAAAGTTTCTTTACCAAAAGTTTTGCATCAAAGTGTTTTTCACTTATTTTTGCACTCCTTTAAAAAAAACATTGCCAAACCAAAGGCAACTAAAAGGATTATCAGGATTCGGTAGCTCAGTTGGTAGAGCACAACACTTTTAATGTTGGGGTCCTGGGTTCGAGTCCCAGCCGGATCACATAGCCTCTGAAAACCAGGGGCTTTTTTATGCCTTTTACTTATATTTTATTTTCCGAAAAACTGAACAAGTACTATGTCGGCGCGTGTATTGACATGGAGAGACGTTTCTATGAACATAATATCGGGCATTCAAAATTTACTTCAACAGGAATTCCATGGGTCTTGAAATATACAGAAGCATTTGACACTTTGCAACTAGCTAAAAAAAGAGAATTGCAGATCAAAAAAATGAAATCAAGAAAATATATTGAAAGTTTATTTCGGTAGCTCAGTTGGCAAAGCATCCCGATTTTTATCGGGAGGGTCCTGGGTTCGAGTCCCAGCCGGATCACATAGCCTCTGAAAACCAGGGGCTTTTTTATGCCTTTTACTTATATTTTATTTTCCGAAAAACTGAACAAGTACTATGTCGGCGCGTGT
>DATCFI010000267.1:0-11638 GCA_036509585.1 Hanamia sp.
GCTGAGATTGACTAACATATTTAAACTTTGATGCACGGCTTTTTAATGCTTTTTCCATATTTGCTTGCACTTGATTCAATCAAATTTCAACAAAATCCACGACAGTACGGAATTTGATAATAATCAGCAGACCCTATTTAAGAAATGTGCCCTTAAATCTTAAGGGCACATTTACCCTGATACTAAAGTTTCGCCCCATATTGTAGATTCCATCATGCCCTGTAAAATTGCCCGGATATTGTTCGAAATATTTGAGTCTGCTCATGTTGGATTGATAAGCCACGTTCAATAAATTGTTTCCGAGGAAAGAAATATTCAACATGGGTTTCCCTCTTTTATTGAGAATATCTGTCCCAAAACCCGCGTTCAGCAGTTGGTAACCAGGTGTTGGCGTTTCAGTTCCATTTTCAAGATATACTCTGTTTTGCGCAGCAAAAACCTCAAACTGTACTTTCACAAAACCATTAGCAAAGGTATTTCCCACCTTTTTAATATTTGCCCTTAGTTCAGAAATAGTATGTACGGGAGGAATGTATGGCAAATATTTTGCGCTATCGGAAACTTTGTCTTCGCCCGGCACACCTTTATTATCGGCATAAACGACCGACAGCGAATTTTCAAAATGAAGCCAATCCAATGGATGCGGATGAATATCTACACTTAACTCACCGCCATATAAATTGGCTTTCGCAGCTACGAATTTAAAAGTTTGATTGTCTGGTACAATTATCGAATCTCCACCGTTAACACTAGAAAGCTTTTGGTTGTAAATATAATTTTGAATGGTATTATTAAAAACATCCGCGTTTATCGTTACATGTGTTGAATTAAATTCAACACCCAGATCTTCCTGCAAGTTAAATTCCGGCTTAAAATCCGGGTTACCAATCTGGTACATATTCGTGCCGGGATGAACTCCGTTAGCAGATATTTCGGAAATATTGGGTGCCCTGTATCCCCTACCTATATTTGCTTTGGCGCTAAACCGGTTGTTGAATTGGTACGAAAAACCAAGACTTCCACTCGCTCCCGAAAACGTGTGTTTATAAGATGAAAAAGGATGAGTTGCACCCACTGTATCCGCGCCGGTAACTACATGACCAAATCCTGTATCCGGATCGGTAGCACTATACAATCCCTCGTTGCTGAAATTCCTCACATCGTATCGAACGCCTCCCGCAATGTCCAACTTGTTGAACGATTTTTTAACAAAAACAAAAGGACCTACATCAAACTGGCGATAAGATGGAATTATAAATTGCGTTCCCTGGTCCACATTATTATTTTGATACATTCCATTGACGCCTGCCGTCACACTAAATCCGTTCTTTTCATGAAAATAATATTTTGTATCATAGCTATATGTATCCAAGGTAAGATACAAGCCCGGCACTGATTCGGCTTCAGGATGACTGTACTCCCTGCGAATACTTTTTTGATAAGCAAGATTTACTGCCAATCTTCCATTACCAACTAAAAAATTGCTCGCGCTATAGGCTCCATAATGTTGTACGTGCTGATGCAATACAGAAATTTTATAAGTATTCAATTCCTCATCACTCACAATCGGCCTAAACGTATCTGCTTCAGTAATTTGTTTTGTAAATTTTCTGGTAGCAGAATCGCGGCTTCCATCAGGTATCTCCTGTAAATCATCAAACATAGAAAGCCCAAGTCGGGTGTATCCCCAATTCTTATGAACACCGAGATTTAAGGCGGCATCCGTTTCTGCATAACCCGTATTATAAACCCTTCCGTCGTATTTGTTTGTATAATCAGTAGCCATCTTATGTGTAAGCGTACTTCCCCAGGTATAATCGCCAGTATGCCCTGCTACGGTTACGGAATTTTCAATCAGCCTGTTATTTGTTTGGTATTCAGTTAGTATGTTCCCATTGATTTTTCCTTGTGGAGGCGCTTCAGCAGGAATCAGGTTTACCACACCGGCTTCTGCATCCGATCCATAAATGAGACTTGCCGGGCCTTTGACTACTTCTACTTTGTTTACCGTATTATCATCCACTTCTATTCCGTGCTCATCGCCCCATTGCTGACCTTCGAGCCTAACACCATCATATAAGGTAAGTATCCTATTGAAGCCTAATCCCCTTATAAAAGGCTTTGAAACATTGGGGCCGGTTGTTACCTCGCTGATTCCTGGAACAGTCGCTATCGCGTCGATAATGTTAGTACTAAGATTTTGCTGCAGAAATTGTTTGTTGATAGAAACTATTGGTATCGGATTTCTTTTAATAGAAGTAGCCCTGGACGTACCGGTAATCACTATTTCGCTTTCTTCTGTCACGGCTATTACCATCGAAAAGTTCTGAACCCTGTTTTCATTGAAATATATACTTTGAAGCATGGTCTTGTGACCTATAAATTTTACTTCTACCAGGTAAGTGCCCGATGGGATTTCATTAATTTTATAATTGCCGCTGGAGTCGGCAACGCTCCCTTTTTTAAGGTCAGCAATATACACGGAAGCTGCAGGAAGAGGCGCTCCCGAAGTATCAGTTATTCTGCCGGAGAGAGAATAACGCATCGAATTCTTTTGCGCATTTGCATGGAATACCATGAAAGTAAAAACACATATAGTCGTAATAAAGCGGAATTTTTTCATTGATTGTTCTTTGAATTGTAATTCATTTTTAAAATGAATTAAATGTGGCTCTACGATAAAAGAATGCTTCTTTTATCGTGGTAATAAATCAAGTTGAAGGGATACTAAACCACTACCGGAGGACCTCTTAATCCAAACGAAATAAGATGACAGTAATGGATTTGATAAGAAGTGGCGATAAAACTTTCTGAAAATACTGTCACGATCGGTTTTATAGAAAACACATTGGCAATCGTATATGGCGCAATTACTACATTGCTTTCGCAATGGCAATTAATGCCAGATGCATTCAATTGAGGGGTCTTTGAATTGGTTAAAGTTTTATTGACAAAATCAACATGGTTAGCAAATAACTTATGCAGGTACTTGGTCGGCGTATTGCTCAATGCAAAAATTGCGAGCAATACAATTGCTAATGATTTTCTTATATGTCGATTTTTATTCAAATAGCCCTATTATGATTTTGCAAATTTAAAAGATTCTAGTACAGAGGGACATAAATGTTTTATTAAAGTTTAAGAAATGATACATCAATAATATTCGGAATAGATTTTGCTACTAGCTTATTACGTTATAAAAATTAGAATTTTAATCATTTAAACCATCGCATCATGCCTATTGTAAAAGTAATTGAAGTGATCGCATCATCAGAAAAGAGTTTTGACGATGCTATTCAGAACGCCGTAAGCGAAGTTTCTAAGAGAGTAAAAAACATAGATTCAGTTTATGTAAAGGATTTCAAAGTTCATGTGAAGGATGAAAAAGTATCTTCGTATGGGGTTATTTGTAAAGTTTCTTTCAGGGTAAACGATAAATAAGTATTTATCGTTTTGAAAATCTTTTTAATGAGGGGAGTTTTATCACTCCCCTTATTTTTAACATACCTTTCCGTGAAGGTTTTATATAAACCTCTTTTTTGTTTATATGATGTTCGTAATTTGCAAACCACTAACACATAACTAATTTTTATTTAAACTAAAATGTTACAAACCGCAGAAGACATTCGTTTGCTGAACGAAAAAATTAATCATTCAGCAACTGTCATTGACAAGATCCATGCTGAAATCGGGAAAATTATTATCGGCCAGAACCACATGGTAGGACGCTTACTCATTGGGCTTTTAAGTAGTGGCCACATTCTCCTGGAAGGCGTACCCGGACTCGCAAAAACATTGTCTATCAAATCGCTGGCAAGCACAATTAATGCACAATTCAGCCGTATCCAGTTTACGCCAGATCTTTTGCCCGCCGATGTGATAGGGACCATGATCTATAATCAGCAAAAAAATGAATTTGTAGTTCGCAAAGGACCCATATTTGCCAATTTTATCCTGGCTGATGAAATAAACAGGGCTCCGGCAAAAGTACAAAGCGCACTGTTGGAAGCCATGCAGGAAAGGCAAGTAACTATAGGAAGCAGTTCTTATAAATTAGACGAACCGTTTCTGGTATTAGCAACTCAAAATCCGATAGAGCAGGAAGGCACTTACCCATTGCCGGAGGCGCAAGTGGATCGTTTTATGCTAAAAGTAGTTATTGATTATCCTACCAAGACAGAAGAACAAGCTATCATAAGACAGAACGTATTGGGAATGAGACCACCCGTATTAAATGCCGTAGTGTCATCTTCTGAAATTTTGAATGCGAGGCAATTAGTGCGGGAAGTGTATATGGATGAGAAGGTAGAGCAATATATTCTTGACATTGTGTTTGCCTCCCGGTATCCGGATAAATACAATCTTCTCAAAATAAAACCATTGATCTCTTATGGAGGATCGCCCAGGGCAAGCATCAACTTGGCGCTAGCCTCAAAAGCCTATGCCTATTTAAATAAGCGAGGCTATGTAATTCCGGAAGATGTTAGAAATATTTGCAAAGATGTGTTGCGTCATCGCATTGGCCTGACTTATGAAGCAGAGGCAGAAAACGTAAATGTAGAAATGATCATTGATGAAATTTTAAAAGCAGTGAATGTTCCTTGAGATAATATGCTGATGCGCTAATTAGCTAATCTGAAATATTTAAAGCAGTAAAGCAACAAATAATTCAAATTCTTACTTAGCCATTTAATCAAATAACAATCCAACCATTCAACAATTATCAATTGCCCCTGACCACAGCCGAAATAATAAAAAAAGTAAAAGAGCTAGAGATCATCTCCAGGAAGATCACTACACAACTTTTTACGGGCGAATATCATTCCGCTTTCCGGGGGAAAGGTATGCGGTTCAGGGAGGTCAGAGAATATTATCATGGTGATGATGTAAGATTTATCGACTGGAATGTGAGCGCGCGCTACGCCCATCCATTTACAAAAGTGTTTGAGGAGGAAAGAGAACTTACTGTAATATTATTGGTAGATACCAGCGCCAGTTCATTATTCGGAACAGCACACCAAAACAAAAAAGACCTGATTACAGAAATAGGCGCCGTACTTACTTTTAGCGCTATTAGTAATAATGATAAAGTTGGCGTCATATTTTTTAGCGATAAAATAGAAAAATATATTCCACCCAAAAAAGGTAAAGAGCATGCACTTTATATTGTACGCGAGTTATTAACAGTAACGCCTAAACGAAAAGGCACTAACATTAATGAAGCTTTAAATTTCTTTTTGAGGTCCAACGGCCAGAAAAGTATCGCCTTCATTATGAGTGATTTTATTGATGACAACTACGAAAGAGGGTTAAGAGTCATGAGCAGAAAACATGACGTGATAGGACTAAAAGTTTATGATAAAATGGAAAGCCAGTTGCCCGAAATAGGCATGATAAAAGTGCAGGACCTGGAAACTCAAAAAACACAGTGGCTGAATACTTCTGACGCAATGGTAAGATATAATTATCACCAAAATTTCATTAATCAAAGCACACTCAGTAAAAATAATTTTAAGAAAGCCGGTGCTCAATTATTGCATGTTCGTACCGATGAAGATTATGTAAAAATTTTACAGAATTTTTTTAAAAGAAGAAAAAAAACTCACTAAAGGATTGAAGATTTGCGACTATTATATGAAGTTATTTATTACCACTTTTTGTATTTGTCTACTGGTTTTATCACAGGTTGGTTTTGCACAATCACCTACTATAAGCACCTCTGTTGATAAAAATGAGATTCTCATTGGCCAGCAAATAAATTATCGGGTTCAGACATCGATGCCCGATAACACGTTCAGGCTTGGTTGGCTCTCTATTCCTGACAGTATTGGGAATTTTATTGTTGTCAATAGGAGTAAGATTGACTCGACTACTTCTAATGGCAATCTTAATTTCGGGCAGAATATTATTTTGACCAGTTTTGATTCGGGCAGGCAAGTGATACCTTCCATACCACTTTCTGTATCCACACTTGACGGCGATTCTACATTTAATATCTATACTGATTCCGTAGCAGTAAATGTTAGCTATGCTGCCACAGACAGCATTATGCCTTTCCACGATATAAAACCCATTATTGAAGTGAAAAGATCGTTCCCATGGTGGGCATGGGTATTGGTAGGATTAGGCGTAGCGTTGTTACTCGCCTGGGTTTTATTTCTAAGAAAATTTCTCAAAAAGAAAAAGGAAACAATCATTTTTGAATCCAAACTTTCTCCTTATGATGAAGCGATGGAATCGTTGTCAACTCTTGAAAAAGAAAACTTACTTCAAAATAACGAGGTAAAGGAATATCATGTACGGCTCACCGAAATATTTAAACGATACTTGTCGAGGAAAACGAACACCTATCAAATGCACCTCACCACAGATGAATTGCTTATGGCACTAAATGAACTTGACTTATCAAAAGAACAGATTGCGAATTTTGCGAATTCTCTCCGCATGGGCAACGCGGTAAAATTTGCCCAATACATTCCCCCGGCGTTTGAGAATGAAAATTGTTTTTCCCAAACAAAAGAAATGATAACATCTATCAATAATATTTCTTACAAAAACCCCGGAGATGATATTTGATTATTTCAACAATATTACTTTTGGGCACCCATGGCTACTGCTTCTATTTCTTATCATTCCCTTTTTAATATACTGGAATTTTAACCAAGGCAAAAAACAGGTAGCCGCCATTGGAATCTCTTCCATAAAAGGTTTGTCTGGTTCCAGGTCCTGGAAAAACAGTGTTCAGCAGCTCCCCTTCGTTTTACGAATGCTTGCTCTTAGCTGCATAATCATTGCGCTGGCGCGGCCTCAAACAAAATTTGATCAGACCGAAACAGAAGGTGAAGGAATTGATATTGTTTTATGCATTGACGTTAGCGGTAGCATGACTGCACAGGATTTTATTCCCAACCGAATGGAAGCAGCAAAAAAAGTAGCTGAAGAGTTTGTAGATAACCGTCCGAATGACAGGATAGGCGTGGTAATATTTGCAGGTGAAAGCTTTACGCAATGCCCTCTTACCACTGATCACAATGTTTTAAAATATCAAATATCTCAAATAAGAAATGGCTTACTGGAAGACGGTACATCGATAGGTTCCGGGCTAGCGACCAGTGTGGATCGTCTGAGAAGTGGTAAAGCAAAAAGTAAAGTGATTATTCTCCTGACTGATGGGGTTAATAACGGGGGATTGATAGACCCCAACACTGCAATGGAAATTGCCAAAACTTTTAAAATAAAAGTTTATACCATTGGCGTGGGCACAGATGGTTACGCCCCAACTCCTGTAAGTACACCATTGGGAATCGTAATGCAAAACCAAAAAGTGTCTATCGATGAAAAGTTGCTGCAAAATATCGCTGCTCAAACAGGAGGTAAGTATTTCAGGGCTACCGATAACAGCAGTCTCGAAAAGATCTATTCCGATATCAATAACCTTGAAAAGTCAAAAGTGGAGATTACAACCTATCATCGCTACGACGAAAAATTTTATCCTTTTATTTTTGCGGCAATGGCATTACTTTTAATAGAAATTATCTTACGATACACACTATTTAAAAAGTTTCCTTAATTAATTTAATTAGCTGATTAGCTGATTAGCTTATTAAATAAAAATGAAAGCATTAGTTTATAAATCAACCGGAAGCTGGTACGTGGTTAAGAACGAAGTCGGAGAACAAATGAATGCCCGCATAAAAGGTAAATTTAAAATAGATAATATTACATCCACCAACCCAATCGCAGTAGGCGATGTCGTGGTGGTTGATAAAGAAGATGGCGAAGAATCCATTGTAATCACCAAGATTCAGGATCGAAAAAATTACATTACGCGCCAATCGCCGCACAATAAACATCTGCATCATATCGTAGCTTCCAATCTTGATCAAAGTATTTTATTGGCTACCTTAAAGGAACCTAAAACATCCACAGGTTTTATAGACCGTTTTCTGGTTGCATCTGAAGCGTACCACGTTCCGGCCATTATCGTATTTAATAAAAGTGACCTTTATAAAGCAAAAGAAAAAACCACTTTTGAGAAAATAAAAACTATTTATGAAAAGATAGGATACCGGGTATATTCGATGAGTATAAACGAAAACAAGGGCATCGACGAAGTAAACAAACTATTAAAAGATAAAACGACTTTGCTTAGTGGCCACTCAGGCGTTGGTAAGTCTACGTTTATCAATACAATCTTTCCTGAAAATGCACTAAAGACACAGGCAGTAAGCGGATGGAGCGGCAAGGGATTACATACCACTACTTTCGCAGAAATGTTTGATCTCCCGTTCGGCGGTAAAATAATAGACACTCCCGGAATGCGGGAATTTGCCATGATGGATATAGAACCTCACGAGCTTTCGCATTATTTCCCCGAGATGAAAGCACTTATAAACGATTGCCGTTTTAATAATTGTATACACATCGAAGAGCCCGGCTGCGCGGTGAAAGCGGCTGTGGAAGAAAATAAAATATCTCCTGAGCGATACATTAGCTATCTGAACATTCTTGGCACCATTGATAATAAAAAATGGTAGCTATTTTTTCTGAGTTGTATTTTTGAGTCCTAATTTAAAAAATAGAAATAACTGTTTTTTGTTCGTCCACTATACAATAAACATAGCCGGTTGATAAAAACTCAACAGCCGGAATGATTGCTATGACAATCCAAAAGAAGATATTGCCACACAGAGTACAGTCTTTTTCCACGGTAAATATTTTAAGCTAAATTTAGAACGGGTTTGATTATATTATCGTTCAGTCCTCAGCTTATGATATGATAGAAAAGAAGCAAATTTTAAAAACATCAAGAGGAAATGCATCCATAGGATACATCCCGCAGTTAGATGGTATAAGGGGTTTAGCCATCATCCTAGTTGTCACATTTCATTATTGGGGAAACATTCCTTTATTCACATTTGGGTGGAGCGGAGTAGATCTTTTCTTTGTTTTGTCAGGTTATCTGATTACAGATCGCCTTATTGTACTCCAGCAGCAAAAAGATTTCTTAAAAAGATTTTATATAAACAGGGCATTAAGGATAATGCCGGTCTATTATCTGACATTAATCTTATTTTATGCAGCATTTAATTTGTTTGTAAAAAAGCAAAATTTTCATTTATTCATTTTTTATGATCAGAATTGGGCAAGCTTCGTTTTGTTTTTACAGAACTGGTCTTTTCAGTTTTATCACGGCGTAAAAGAAAATTATTTACAGCACTTCTGGTCTTTAGCAATTGAAGAACAGTTCTACCTTTTATGGCCTTTTTTTCTATATCAATTCCGGCAAAAAAAATATTTTTATAAACTTGTGCTTTCAGTTATTATAATTGTATGTGCAAGAACATTGCTATTTATTACCCATCCCAGTTGGGAAGACTATGGCTATTATTTCTACAATACGTTTTGCAGAATGGATGCTTTTTTAATTGGGGGCTGCCTGCTCCTTTTGCAGCAAGGTAATTATAATATTCCTTACAGAAACTTAAGTATTGCAGCTCTGGCCATTATTTTTGCAGGAATATTCTACGTGGGAAACGCCATCGGGTATGCCAATCCGTTTATTAGCACTATAGGTTTGACATTAATTGCAGTAATGTATGGAGGGCTGATTTACGCTGCCTCAAATAATACGTCAAAATTTATTTCAACTATTTTCAATTATGGATGGCTGAAATTCACGGGTAAGATTTCTTATGGTCTTTATATTTTTCATTGGCTTATACTAAGGTTATTAAGTGCCAGAATAGAGCATTGGCTGATTGATGATTTGCATGTTAAAAATGAACTTTCCCGTGAACTTTCCTTATTTATTTGTCTAGGTATAAGTTATGCTATCAGCGTCTTGAGTTACTTTTATTTTGAATTGTATTTTTTAAAGAAAAAATTACGTTAGTATCGCAAGAAATCTATCCCAATCCTATTTTTCCAGTTTCTTGACCGAATCGCCTCATAACAAAAGCTGAAGATGAACAGGTAATCTATAGCGGCATCGGGTGTTGCATTATTACGACAGTTAATACAATGATTTTAAGTTGAGCCAAAGCTCAAATGCCTTCTTGTGAGAGATATTAAACTGATGTATTGTAATAAGCTAATAACGCAAAAAATATTTTCAAACGTTGCTTTGGAACAGCACTGAAAAAATAAGCCAAATTTATAACCAATACCGAGATATAGGACATTTTGGCCCCTAAAAATTACCCGGGCATCGTTATAATGCAACATCTATATAATCAACATCGCATCTCCATAACTGAAGAAACGATATTTATCTTTAATAGCTTTCTTATAAGCGTCCATCATCAAATCATAACCGGCAAACGCACATGCCATGATAAGCAAACTCGTTTTAGGTAAATGAAAGTTTGTGATCAAAGAATCCGCGATATTAAAATCATAAGGCGGATGAATAAAATGATTAGTCCATCCTTCAGAAGGCTTTAATAATTTTTGCGCGGTAAAAGAAGTTTCCATAGCACGCATAGTAGTTGTGCCTACAGAGCAAATTCTATGACCAGTTTCTTTTGCTTTGTTTACAATTTTGCAGGCTTCTTCATCTATTCTATAATATTCGGCATCCATTTTATGTTTGCTCAGATCTTCTACTTCTATTGGACGGAAAGTACCCAAGCCTGTATGAAGCGTAACTTCAGCAAACTTCACGCCTTCAATTTCCAAACGTTTGATTAATTCAGGACTGAAATGCAGACCTGCTGTGGGAGCGGCAACAGCACCTTCATGTTTTGCATAAACCGTCTGGTATCTTTCGCGATCTTCTTCGTCAGGCTTGCGCTTGATGTATTTCGGCAAAGGGGTTTCTCCCATGAAGTACAACATCTTTCTAAAATCTTCTTCAGAACCATCCCAAAGAAAACGGATAGTACGTCCGCGGCTTGTCGTATTATCAATTACTTCCGCAACTAATTCATCATTTTCTCCAAAATACAATTTATTACCTACCCTTATTTTTCTTGCCGGATCTACTATTACATCCCAAAGGCGATTTTGCTTGTGCAATTCTCTTAAAAGAAATACTTCGATTTTAGCACCCGTTTTTTCTTTACGGCCATACATGCGCGCAGGAAATACTTTTGTGTTGTTCACCACAAATACATCTTTATCATCAAAATAATCAAGAACGTCTTTAAAGTGTTTGTTTTCGATTTTGCCGGTTGCTCTTTCTATCACCATCATCCGGCTATCTTCTCTTCTTTTGGTTGGATTCTGCGCAATTAGGTTTAGAGGAAGGTCAAATTTGAATTGACTTAATTTCATGTACAATTATTAATTTAAAAGTTAATTGCCATAAGTCACTCACTGTTTTCACAGGGATATGTGCCAGCCTTGCTGGCCACTTATCATGTTACGGCATGATTTTTTAAGGCTGCGAAGGTACAACGGATTTTTGATCTGATCAATTGCATTTTTTGCAACTTCTCTTCCAACGTAACTGGGCGTTTTTCTACATAAAAGCACTTGAACGCAAATAAATTTTTAGAATAAAGCGCTTAAGTCGTGACGATCTGAATTACCAGGCCAATTCGTCCAAAGTGCATCGGTTGAAAGAAACTAAAACCAGCTTTTCGTTTTTTGACTCCTAACAAATTGCAAGATGACAAGCATTTTTATTAAGAAA
>DATCFI010000268.1:0-23500 GCA_036509585.1 Hanamia sp.
CAGCATCACTCTGAAACTTTTTTGTAAATTCTATTAAACTCATTCCTGTAAACATGGCTAATAATACTCAAATATACTAATATTATTAGCTTAAAACAAATACTATTCAATTCATCACGACCTATCTGCTTTATTCTATAATAATAAATAAAAATATGCAAAAATTGTTTGTTTACTGATCCACAAAAACTATGAAATCAAAAAAAATCCCTCCGCATTGCTGCAAAGGGATCTTTTATCGTTAGGTTTTTTTCGAAAAAAGTGACGGCTATTAATAACCCATGTCACCCATTCCACCGCCCATTCCGCCACCCATTGGAGGCATACCTGGCTTATCTCTTTCAGGTTTGTCAGAAATTACGCATTCAGTTGTCAATAGCATTCCTGCGATTGAAGCCGCATTTTCCAAAGCAATCCTTGTAACTTTTGTAGGATCAATAACACCGGCAGCAAGTAAATTTTCATAAACTTCTGTACGTGCATTGAAACCAAAATCTTTTTTACCTTCTTTGATCTTTTGAACGACGATGCTTCCTTCAATACCACTGTTTACTACGATCTGGCGAAGAGGTTCTTCCACAGCACGTTTCACAATCTGGATTCCTGTAGTTTCGTCATCATTAATTCCCTTTAATTTCTCAAGGCTTTCGATAGCGCGGATGTAAGCTACTCCACCACCTGGAACAATTCCTTCTTCCACAGCAGCTCTTGTAGCATGAAGCGCATCATCTACCCTGTCTTTCTTTTCTTTCATTTCTACCTCGGTAGCAGCGCCTACATAAAGTACAGCAACACCGCCGCTTAATTTAGCAAGGCGTTCCTGCAATTTTTCTTTATCATAATCTGATGTAGTGCTTTCTATCTGAGCTTTAATTTGATTTACCCTGGCAATAATATTTTTCTTGTCGCCTTTTCCGCCTACGATTGTTGTATTGTCTTTGTCAATAGTTACTGCAGACGCCTGACCCAAAGAAGTAAGCTCAACGCCTTCTAATTTATAGCCCTGATCTTCGCTAATAACAGTTCCTTTTGTAAGAACAGCCAAATCCTGAAGCATTTCTTTTCTGCGATCGCCAAAGCCGGGAGCTTTAACAGCAGCAACTTTCAAAGTGCCACGTAATTTATTTACAACCAATGTTGCCAAAGCTTCTCCTTCAAGATCTTCGGAGATAATTAACAACGGACGGCCACTTTGAGCTACTTTTTCAAGAATGTGAAGAATATCTTTCATTGTAGATATCTTCTTATCATAAATAAGTATGTAAGGATTTTCAAGATCTGCCTGCATTTTTTCGCTGTTGGTTACGAAATATGGAGATACATAACCTCTGTCGAACTGCATACCTTCTACTACTTCTACGGTAGTATCAGTGCCTTTTGCTTCTTCCACAGTGATTACGCCTTCTTTACCAACTTTGGTCATTGCTTCAGCTATCAATTTGCCGATTGATTCATCATTGTTAGCAGAGATAGAAGCAACTTGTTTAATTTTATCGTTATCATTTCCAACAGTTACCGATTGTTTCTTCAAGTGTTCAACAACAGCAGTTACGGCTTTGTCAATACCACGTTTCAAATCCATCGGATTAGCTCCTGCAGCTACATTGCGTAAACCTTCACTTATGATAGATTGTGCAAGTACAGTAGCGGTTGTAGTACCGTCACCGGCAATATCAGCAGTTTTTGAAGCTACTTCTTTCACCATCTGGGCGCCCATATTTTCGATTGGATCTTCCAGTTCAATTTCTTTAGCTACGGTTACACCGTCTTTTGTAACCTGAGGTGCGCCAAATTTTTTGTCAATAACTACGTTCCTGCCCTTTGGCCCAAGTGTTACTTTAACCGCATTGGCCAGGGTATCTACACCCTTCTTCATTTTATTGCGGGCTTCTATTTCGAAAAATATTTGTTTTGCCATTTGTTTCTTATTAAAATGTTTAAAAGATTAATTAACTAATTTTCATCAGGATGTCTGAACTACGCATAATAAGGTAATCTATACCTTGTAATGAGATTTCTGTTCCGCCATATTTCCCATACAATACGGTGTCGCCTACTTTTACGTTCATAGGAATCAGGTTTCCTGTTTGCTCAGCATATTTTCCTTTTCCTACTGCAATTACAGTACCTCTCTGAGGTTTTTCTTTCGCTGTGTCGGGGATAATGATACCGCCGGCAGATTTTTCTTCAGCCGCGTTAGGTTTCACCAAAACCCGGTCGTCAAAGAGTTCAAAATTTTGTTTTGCCATAATTAGTATTTTTTTTAATTTATTATTGGGTTGCAAATGTACACGAATAATTGTACCAATCTTTTTTGGCAGATGAGTTGGCAGGGAAACTTAACAATTGGCAGTTTTGGGCAATAAAAAATCAGTCAAAATTTCATATTCTGATGTGCAATCGTAAAATTTATTAAGGAATTGATAACGAGATCCTATTCTACCGTCACCGACTTTGCCAGGTTTCTAGGTTTATCCACGTCGCACCCTTTTGCCACGCCGATGTAGTAAGAAAGCAATTGAAGAGGAATCACGCTTAGCAGCGGTGCGATTACTTCGTTTGCAGCCGGCACGAAAAACACGTCATCTGACATGGAAGGAATGATATCGTCACCTTCGGTTATTATAGCAATTACTTTTCCTTTTCGAGCTTTTACTTCCTGGATATTGCTTACTATTTTTGCATGGTACTCATCTTTGGTAGCTACAAATACCACAGGCAGTTCATTATCTACTAATGCAATTGGTCCGTGTTTCATTTCCGCGGCGGGATAGCCTTCGGCATGGATGTAGGAAATTTCTTTCAGCTTCAATGCGCCTTCCAGGGCAATGGGGAAGTTATATCCGCGGCCAAGATAAAGCGCGTTGACAGCGCCTTTATATTTTTCAGCCATTGGTTTTAGCACGTCTCCATTTTTTAAAATGACATCTACTTTTTCAGGCACATTCTGCAACTCGAATAATAACTCTGAGTATCTGGAATCATCAATTGTTCCTTTTGCTTTGGCTATCTTTAAAGCGATCATCATCAGTACGGCCAATTGGGCAGTGAATGCTTTTGTAGAAGCCACGCCGATCTCAGGGCCTGCATGAGTGTAAGCGCCGGCGTGAGATGCCCGGGAAATAGAGGAGCCAACTACATTTACGATTCCAAAAATAAAAGCACCTTGTTCTTTCGCTTTTTCAATCGCCACCAGGGTATCGGCAGTTTCGCCACTTTGCGATATTGCAATAATCACATCGCCCTTATTAACAATTGGATTTCTATAACGGAATTCCGATGCGTACTCTACTTCCACAGGAATGCGACAAAGTTCTTCGATAATATATTCTGCTTCCAATGCGGCGTGCCAGCTTGTTCCGCAGGCAATAATAATGTATCGTGGTGCATTGATGAGCGCTTCAATGTTATCCTGGATTCCCTTCATGGTGATGGTTCCTTTTTCTGCGTCCAGGCGTCCGCGCAGGCAATCATAAATGGTAGCAGGCTGTTCATAAATTTCTTTCAACATGAAATGATTATAACCACCTTTTTCGATGGCCGCCAACTCCATATCAAGGCTGCTGATGTAAGGCATTTGCCTTTCGTTCCCAAGGTTTTTGAGGATCAGTTCACCTGCTTTGATAATGGCAATTTCATAATCATTTACGTAAACCACTTCTTTTGTGTATTCCAGCATGGGCGTAGCATCGGAGCCAAGAAAATGCTCATCTTTGCCGATGCCGATTACCAGTGGACTTCCTTTTCGCGCAGCAATAATTGTGTCGGGATTATCTTCATCAAGCAAAAGAATAACATAAGCGCCGGAAACTCTTTTTAACGCAATTCTCACGGCTTCTTCCAATGGGCATTCGGTGTTTTTCTGAATGTCTTCTATGAAATTGAGAAGCACTTCCGTGTCGGTGTCGCTCTTAAATGTGTAACCTTTCTTTATCAGTTCAGCTTTTAACTGCGCATAATTTTCAATGATGCCGTTGTGTATCATTGCCAGCTTTCCATTGTTGCTTTGATGGGGATGCGCATTTACATCGCTCGGTTCGCCATGCGTTGCCCAACGGGTATGACCTATGCCAATATGGGCATTTACCGGCTTTCCAATGAGAGATTGTTCCAATTCCGCCACTTTACCCTTTTTCTTAAAAACTTCTAATCCGTTTTCATTTATCAGGGCTACGCCGGTGCTATCGTAGCCGCGGTATTCCTGCCTCTTTAATCCTGTAATGATAATAGGGTAAGCCTCTCTAGGTCCGATATAGCCAACTATTCCGCACATAATTATTTTTATTTTTTCGTTATCGCAAAATAACGAAAAAGTATCCAGTTATTGCTGAAGGTGATTTGGATAACTAATTAAAAATGTGAGATAAAAGTTGCTCTACTGACTTTTATGAATTAGTCTCAAAAAAGTTTCTTTCAAAACATAGGTTAAAATAAATTTATACTAAAAAAGAATTAGTTTTGGCTACTTTTTAATTGTTTGGGTTACGGGAATTTTTTTGTGGTATTTAACTTTTTTCAAAACGAAAATATTCAGTGTGCAGAATCTTTAAAAAGTGACTTAACTGCCAATCGAAAAGCGCCTTATTCAATTTTATTAAAATTTAAAAAATGAAAATGAAAAAGGTTTTGCTTACTATTCTTGTTATCGTAGTCCTGGTGATTGTTGTTTTAGCCTCGTACGTAAAGTTTGGGTTACCCAATGTCGGCGCTGCGCCAGATTTGCATGTTTCCATTACGCCCGAAAGAGTTCATCATGGTGAATACCTTGCGAATCATGTATCCCTCTGTATGGATTGTCACTCTACCCGTGACTGGAGCAAATATTCCGGGCCAATGATACCGGGCACTAATGGAAAAGGTGGTGAACTTTTTGATGAAAAACTGGGCTTCCCCGGAATATTTTATTCAAAGAATATCACGCCTGCTAATATAAAGGATTGGACCGATGGAGAAATTTTCCGTACGATCACAACCGGCGAAGACAAATTTGGGAATGCGCTGTTTCCCGTGATGCCCTATCATTATTATGGGAAAATGGATAAAGAAGATATTTACGATATTATCGCCTATATCCGGAGCCTTGCGCCAATAGAAAATAAAGTTCCAGACCGCAAAATAGATTTTCCAATGAATTTTATTGTGAACACCATTCCTACAAAAGCATCCCTTGTGGTAAAACCTTCCAAGTCAGATACGATTCAATACGGCGCTTATTTGGTAAATGCCGCTGCATGTATGGAATGCCATACACAGGTGAAGAAAGGACAGGTGATTCCCGAACTCGCTTTTAGCGGGGGCCGCGATTTTCACATGCCTAACGGTGTAGTAAATTCAGCCAATATAACGCCTGACAAGGCAACCGGAATTGGAGGATGGACTGCAGAACAATTTGTTGCAAGATTTAAAGCATATACTGATCCTGTTAACATACCTGAAATGGCTCCTAACCAGGTGAATACTATAATGCCATGGGCGATGCTGGGTGGAATGGATACTTCTGATTTAAGATCTATTTATTCGTATCTACGCACTTTGAAACCTATCAACCATGAAGTAATTCATTTTGTAGCAGTCAAAGATGAGAAGTGATTTAACCTAATCCATTAAGAAGAGAAAAGATTTTCAATAATATATTCGCCGGAATGAATTGGCGTTGAAATTGGGGTTATTATTCTTCACGAGCGAAGCCGCTAGAGCGCTGAGCTATAACCGGAAAAGATAGATTGATTTTTTCTTTCGAATTTTACAAATTACGTTGTTCATATTAAATTGTTGTGCACAGAAAACGTCATTTGAAAAAAAGAAAACTAGATGTCAAACTTTTACATGCCTTAAACAGCTTAAATCCTAATTTTGCAGAATGATAATAGAGATACTTAAGTCTAAAGTTCATCGGGCTGTAATCACAGAGGCTAATTTAAGTTACGTAGGTAGCCTTACGCTGGATGAAGATCTGATGGATGCAGCCAATTTGATAGAAAATGAAAAGATAACGGTCGTTAATGCCAACAATGGTGAACGCCTTGAAACCTATCTCATTAAGGGGGCACGAGGCAGTGGGGTGGCGTGCCTGAATGGACCCGCTGCACGAAAGGGTACTGTTGGGGATGTTGTAATCATTATATCTTATGCGCAAATGGATTTTGAAGAAGCAAAATTATTTAAGCCTACTGTAGTGTTTCCAAAAGAAGGAAATAAGCTATAACGGTTCAGAAAATTCCGGAATAATCAAATTGATTTCATGGAAAGAATTTTTGCAATAGGTGATATACACGGTTGTAGCAAAACTTTTGAAGCAATGCTCTTTGAGGAGCTACAGATTCAAAAATCAGATCAGATCTATTGTATTGGAGACTATATAGACCGGGGAAAAGATAGCAAAGGTGTTATAGACGTTATTTTACAACTTCGATCAGAAGGATTTTCTATTCATACAATCAGGGGGAATCATGAACAGTTGATGCTCGATGCATTTACTGATGAAGAGGCAATGGAAGTCTGGTTAAGAAACGGCGGCCACGATACTTTGAAAAGTTTTGGAATTGATTCTTTGAGCGATTTACCTGATCGTTATCTTTCCTTCTTTATGGAAACTGAACTTTTTATCGAAAAAGACAATTATATTTTTTCTCATGCGGGTTTGAATTTCAATTTCGAAGATATTTTTGAAGATAAAGAAGCCATGCTTTGGATAAGGGATTTTGATCGGTACCAGCCTGCTTTAAAGAACCGGTTGCTCATACACGGGCATACTCCGGAGCCGTTAAGTTATATTCTTCATCAGAAAGGTAATTGTATCAATATTGACGGAGGCTGCGTTTACATTCATAAGAGGCATTTTGGAAACCTGGTGGCCATTGATGTGAATGAACTAAAGTTTATCACCCTTAAAAATTGTGAGTGAGGTTCGCAGGATTTATTTTACCGCTAGGAATTAGATTTCAAAACTTTCTACCGCTTTTAACGTTTTATCAATATCTCCTGAACTTAAGGCATCACTTATAAACCAACTTTCATAAGGCGAAGGGGGTAAATAAATTCCATGATCGAGCAGGTGATGAAAAAATCTTTTGAAAAGGTTACTGTCTGTTTTTGATGCGGATTCAAAATCAATGACTTCATTATTGGTAAAGAAAATGCTCATCATGCTACCAAATCTGTTGATGCGGTGAGGAATATTTTTTGCCGATAAAATATCATTCAAACTTTTTTCGAGACGTGCTGTCTTTTCATCGAGCGATATATAAATAGACGGATTGTTCTTTAGTTCATTTAATAACGTATAACCGGCGATCATCGCAATTGGATTGCCACTTAAGGTTCCGGCCTGGTAAACATTTCCCAAAGGAGCTATGTGCTCCATGATTTCTTTTTTACCGCCGAATGCGCCGACAGGCAGGCCTCCTCCAATCACTTTTCCATAAGTAACCAAATCTGCATTAATATTTAGCTTTTCCTGCGCTCCACCGGGTGCCAGCCGAAAACCTGTCATCACTTCATCTAAAATAAACACTATCTTTTCTTCATCACAGATTTTTCGCAAGCCTTCCAGAAACCCAGGTTGAGGAAGAACACAACCCATATTCCCAACTACAGGTTCAATGATAATAGCCGCTATTTCATTTCTATTTTCTTCAATTAGTTTTTTTACCGCATCTAAATTGTTATAAGGAGCTGTAAGCGTATCGTTGGCAACACCGGAAGTTACTCCCGGCACAGACTGAATATTTAAAGTAGCCACGCCGCTTCCGGCATTTACTAAAAAGCAATCCGCATGCCCATGATAGCAACCGTCGAATTTGATAAATTTATTTCTGTTCGTATATCCCCTGGCCAAACGCAGAGCGCTCATACAAGCTTCGGTGCCGCTACTTACCATACGGATAAGATCCACATTTGACGCCATGCTTTTTATCAATTCTGCCATCTCAATTTCCAGTTCGGTAGGCGCGCCAAATGACGTTGAATATTTGACCTTTTCCTGAATTGCCTTTACAACAGGTTCGTAAGCATGTCCAAGTATCATTGGGCCCCACGAGTTGATGTAGTCAATATATTTATTGCCGTCTTCATCAAAAAGATAGGCGCCCTCTGCGGATTTAATAAAGAGCGGAGTGCCGCCCACACTTTTAAATGCCCGAACCGGCGAATTGACTCCGCCAGGGATGGATTGCTGGGCGCGGGAGAAAAGTTCAATATTTTTAGAGATGTTCATTTTATGAAGGAGAATGGTGAATCGTCAATTGTGAATGACGAATAAACAATCGGGAATTTTAATGATTTATTATTTATTTATTTAAAAGCTTGCAGGCATCTTTTGCGAAGTAAGTCGCAATCAAATCTGCACCGGCCCGCTTGATGGAAGTAAGACTTTCTAAGATTGCTTTATTTTCATCAATCCAACCCATTTTCGCAGCCGCTTTTATCAAGGCATATTCGCCGCTGACATGATAAGCGCTGACGGGAACGTGTACACTATTCTTTACTTCTCTTATGATGTCAAGATAGGCCATTGCCGGTTTTATCATCACTATGTCTGCACCCTCTTCTTCATCCGCCTTAGCTTCCTTAATGGCTTCTATTCGGTTAGCATAATTCATCTGGTATGTTTTTTTATCACCAAAGCCTGGCGCGGAGTCCAATGCATCCCTGAACGGGCCATAAAAGCAGGAAGCATACTTAGCGCTGTATGCCATGATACCTGTTTTGGTAAAATTGTTTTGTTCAAGTGCCTCCCGTATGGCGCCAATGCGGCCATCCATCATATCGCTTGGCGCTACAAAATCGGCGCCTGCTTCTGCATGGCTCAGACTCATTTTTACCAACGCTTCTACCGTTTCGTCATTTACTATTTCTCCGTCTTTTACAATTCCGTCATGTCCATAAGAAGAATAAGGATCAAGCGCGACATCAGTCATGATAAGCATTTCAGGAATAGTATTTTTTATAGCTTTAATACTTCTTTGCATTAAGCCGTCAGGGTTCCAGGCTTCTTTCCCGGTATTATCTTTGAGTTCATCTGGTGCTTTTATAAATAACAAAATACTTTTGATTTCCAGGTCCCATAATTCTTTTATTTCGTTAAGCGTGCCATCTATGGAACGCCTGTAATATCCTGGCATTGAAGGAATTTCAAAAACTACATTTTCACCCTCATCAATAAATAGGGGAGCAATAAAATCGTTAGGTGTCAGAATCGTTTCTGCTACAAGATTTCGTATAGCAGTAGATTTGCGAAGGATTCTGCTTCTTTTTTGTAGATACATTTTTTATCAATTAAACTATTAAAATAATATTCAGATTTCAAATTTCTTTCAACATTAAATCCATTTAGGGGGATTCAGGCATACTCTCAATAATTTGTCTTCCTCGGTTCCAGGGCTTGGCTGATAGTCGTATTCAAATCTAACTGTAGGAGGCAAGCTCATTAAAATACTTTCAGTTCGTCCATTTGTTTTTAACCCGAATAAAGTTCCGCGATCGTGCACTAAATTAAATTCTACGTAGCGTCCCCGCCTTATTTCCTGCCAATATTTATTCTCCGCAGTGAACGAACAATTTTTGCGTTTTTCTAGTATCGGCAGATACGACGGAAGAAAAGCGTTGCCACAGGCTTTTCCAAATTTGATCCAGAAATTTACATCCTGATCTTCAGTTGGGCGTTGATTATCGTAGAAGATTCCTCCGATGCCTCTGCGCTCATTATTTCGATGGATGTTCACAAAATAATCATCGCAAACTTTTTTGAAAGCAGGATAAAAATCCACATTAAATTCATCACAAACATCTTTATAGGTCTGATGAAAATGGATCGCATCTTCTTCAAATAAATAGTAGGGTGTAAGATCAGTACCACCGCCAAACCAACGATCTATTACTCCATCATTTTCATCATATAATTCGAACATTCTATAATTACAATGAACAGTTGGTACAAATGGGTTCAAGGGATGTAAAACCAAACTTAAGCCGCATGCAAACCATTTTGCACCGTTGATTCGCAATTGGGATTTCATCGCTTCAGAAACGTTTCCAAAAACAATTGATGTGTTTACACCTCCTTTTTCAAAAATATTTCCATTGGTAATTACGCGTGTTTTGCCACCACCGCCCTCTGCTCTTTGCCATTTATCTTCAATGAATTTTGCTTTCCCATCATACACCTCCAACCCAGTACAAATCTGGTTTTGCAACGATTCAATATATTCTATCCATTCTTCTTTAATACTCATTGAAAATAAATTTTCACAATTACACTAGTGATCATCATTGAAGATTCACCATTGACGATTATAATTCACTTTCCTTAACCGCATCCACAAAAGCTCTTGCATGATCAACCGGAATATTGGGAGTAATACCATGCCCGAGATTGGCAATGTAGTTTTGAACGCCAAATTCTTTAATCATTTTTCTTACTTCTTTTTTTATCTCCGGAATAGGTAATAGTAATTTTGCGGGATCAAAATTTCCCTGCAAAGTTATTTTATTACCGGTCATCTCTCTTGCCATCGCTGGAGAAATGCACCAGTCGATTCCTAACGCCGAAGCACTGCTTTCGCTTAATTCTTTCAATGCATACCAACTACCTTTTGGAAATAAAATAACCGGTGCGTGATCTTTAAGTGCATCAGCGATTTGAATTAAATATGGCTGCGAAAAAAGCTTGAAATCTGTAGGACTTAAACAGCCGCTCCAGCTATCGAAAACCTGCAATACGTCAGCACCCGCTTTTGCCTGTGCTTTTAAATAATTTATTGTGGCGATGGTTATTTTTTGTAACAATTGATGTGCCAGTTCGGGTTGTGTAAAGCAGAATTGTTTTGCTTTATCCCAGGTTTTACTTCCTTTGCCTTCTATCATGTAACACAAGATGGTAAACGGTGCGCCTGCAAATCCAATCAGAGGAACGCGGCCGTTCAATTCTTTTTTTGTTAGTGACAAAGCTTTTGTTACATAACTTAATTTTTCTTCAACGCCTTCAGTAAACAAAGAATTAATGTCTTTTTCTGTTTTGATAACGTGTGGTAATAATGGCCCTTTACCTTCTTCCATCAAAACTTCTAATCCCATTGCCTGGGGAATCACAAGGATGTCAGAAAAAATAATGGCCGCATCTACGCCAATTATGTCAATAGGTTGAATCGTAATTTCGGCAGCCAGTTCCGGCGTTTGTACCCGAGTGAAAAAATCATATTTTTCTCTAAGTTTGATATACTCCGGTAAATATCTTCCAGCCTGGCGCATCATCCATACTGGCGGCCTTTCCACTTTTTCTTTTCTTAATGCCCTTAGTAATAAATCATTTTTTAGCTCGCTCATTCGTACACATTGATGTTTTTAAAATATAGATTAATTGCTGCCAACATCATTTCCTGAGTTGGGCCCTCACTTGTGATAATTTTATTTTTACTAAAGCCATTAATTGACGATGCGGTAGTTTTTCCTATTGCAAAACACACAGTATTTTTATCTAACTGGTTAGCAGAGAAAAAACTTTTTACGGCACTCGTACTAAAAAACAGGATACCATCTACGTCTTTTTTTGCGCTATGTGGCGTTGGCGTTGTTTCATAAACTACAATTTCACGAACATTAATTCCTGCATTTTTTAGAGCAACAGGCAATTCGTCTCTACGATTATTACCACAGAAAAAAATAATCTCTTTTTTGTTTTCTCCGATGATTTTCTTTGCCAGCGCCGACGCACTTTCCGCAGTGGCTATAATCCTATTTGGGTAAACATACGGAATTAAGGCGTCTTTCGTTTTCCCCGAAAGGCAAAAAATATCCCAATTGGGAAAATGGTTGGTTTCGTCCGGGCGCAGATAGTTTGTAATAGCATCAACGGCATTAGCACTTGTAAACGCAACATCAGAATTTTCGTGAGCCAAAACTGCCGCCATTATTTCTTCATGCTTTTCTTTGGTGACGATAGGTTTAACGGAAATAAATTCCTGCTCAATAATATCAACACCTTGTTCCTTCGCCTGTTCTATAATTGAAAGGGATAATCTTTTTGTACTTAATATTTTTATGTTATTTTTTTTCATTACGTATGTCGTGAAGTATTTGTCTTACTTCTTCCATAGCTATTAAATCATTGGCTGCATCGATGCCTATATTATTACCATTATTTACTGCAATTTTCTTTTCGATATCAAATGTTTTACGTCCATCCACGCTGCAAATATTTCCTTTAAAAATAATGGAATCATTTTCAATAACGGCCAAAGCGCTTATCGGCGTTGAGCATCCGCCCAGCAATGCGCGCAAAAAATCTCTTTCAATTTTTGTACAAACAAAAGTTGATTCATCATTTAGCAGCTGGCTGGCATTAAAAGAAAAATCATCATCATTTCTACATGAAATTGTGATCGCTCCCTGCGCCGGTGCGGGTAGCATCCAATCAAGATCAATCGAATTTTCGGGTCTTAAATTAATTCTCTCAAGGCCGGCTGCAGCAAAGATGACACCGTTCCAGTTGTTCTCTTGTAATTTTCTCAAACGCGTATTTACATTTCCACGCAAACTTTCAATTGCATGATTTGGATAGCGGTGAAGCCATTGGGCTTTGCGACGGATACTGCTGGTGGCTATTGTGAATGCCTTACCGAACGATAACGGGTGGGGTGAGTGTTGATTCCGATAGCTATCGGGAGTGAGTGGTGTATCGTGAATGGTGGCTAATTCATTATTCACCATTGCCCATTCACCTTTATACACAAGAATATCGTTGTAAGATGCCCGCTTCAAAACCGCTGCCTGCCTGATTCCTTTTGCGGGTTGCGTAGGTACATCTTTCATGGAATGAACGGCAATGTCAATTCGTTTGTCTAATAAGGCCGCATCGAGGGTTTTTGTAAATATTCCCTGGACACCCAATTCATAAAGAGGTGTCACTGTATTGATATCACCTTCACTTTTGATGAAAATCAATTCTGAATCTACGCCATTATCTTTAAGGAGTTTTTTAACGTGCGAAGCCTGCCATGTTGCTAATTCACTCTCTCTTGTGCCAATCTTAACTAGCTTTTTCATAATTCATTTGAAGATAGCTATTTAAAGCGAGTAGAGCCTGGCAACCCTTATTATTTTTTTCTTTCAGTCGTAAAGCAAGAGCGGAAACTACCTTGTGAATATTTTCGTAATCTTGATTTTCACTGAAATATATTTCACTTATTTGAAGAAGCTGGGACTTTACTATGCGCAATAATGGATTATTAAATTGTTGACGGTGCCAATCTTCAAGACTACCCAGGGTTTCATTGATGATTGCCAATGCTTTTGGCACCTCCGCCTGCCGCTTGGCAATTGTTTTATCAAGTATATGGGAGACTTCGTCTACATTTAAAAGAGTAATTCCAGTTATATCTTTAACGGCAGGATCTACATTTTGAGGAACGGAAAGATCCAGTATCAGATGCGATTTGCCGGCATTAAAAAAAGACGGAAGGATGGTGTAATTTTTGGCAGCAGAACTTACTATGATAACATCCGCGTCATTTGCCGCAGACGGTAAATTTTCATAAGAAACAAACTCAGCGCCATATCGATTCGCCAATTCCATGGCTTTTTCGTTGGTTCTGTTGGCGAAAGAGATAACCGCTCCCGGTAAATAATCTTCCAGATTTTGGGCTATGTGATTTCCAAATTTTCCTGTGCCAACCAACAGAACTTTTTTATCTGTGAAATCTTTAATTTTTTCTTTAATTATTTCAATGGCTGCGTATGAAACAGAGACGGTTCCGGAACTTAATTTTGTTTTTGTTTTAATTTCTTTCGAGACCTGCAATGCATAATTGATAGCCCGTTCCATGAAACTATTTAGACTGCCACACTCTTTTGCAATCTTTGCTGAATGTTTTAATTGTGATAATATTTCGTAATCACCTATTATTTGTGAATCTAGCCCTGATGCCACCTTGAACAAATGCTCGATAGCGCCTATACCGCTAAAGGAATAGCTATGTTCTAAAAAATCTTCGCTGGTAGAATCTGTGTTGTCACATAACATTTCAACAAGTACTTGCGCATCCGTGCTTAGACCATAAATTTCTGTACGATTACAAGTTGAAAGTACAAGGCATCCCGGAACTTTGTTGGCTGCAGCCTGGTTTAATAATACGATAGACTGATCTGGGGTAATAGAGAATTTGTTCCGAACATTCATATTGCTTTTCCGGAAGTTAATTCCAACAATACAGAAACTGTTTAATGAGTTATTATATGTCGTATTTGCAATATCCATTCGATTCGTACAAAAATATTTTTTAAAAGTTCTTAAAAAGTCATAGTTTAGTCATTAAAGCTCCTAATTCTTTTCGATTCAAAATCGATTTGCAAACTTCGGTGAATTCTTTTTATAAAAGAAGAACAATGGTTAGTCGTAAGCATGATTTGTATCATTATTAATTTTGGTCTTACAAAATTATCATAGAACATCCCAATTTCATTTTACTACCACTTACATTTGTAAATAAATGTAAATGATGGCTGCAAATATAAAAAAAGGAATCTTATTAATAAATCTTGGATCACCGGATTCCACGGACGTATCTGATTTAAGAAAATACCTGGACGAATTTTTAATGGATGAAAGGGTGATTGATAAATCGTGGTTGACGAGAGCTCTGCTGGTGAAAGGGATTATTGTCCCATTTCGTGCGCCGAAATCTGCGGAAGCTTATAAGAAAATATGGACTCCTGAAGGCTCTCCATTGATCGTTTTTACAAAAAAATTAAAGGAAGCATTAGAAAATCAAATTGCGGAACCGGTGGAAATAGCGATGCGCTACGGAAATCCAACTGCTGAATATGGATTCAATGCTTTGCTGAAAGCAAATCCTTCGATAGAAGAGATAGTGGTGGTGCCGCTATATCCTCATTATGCGATGGCCAGCTATGAAACCGCTGTAGAAGATGTGAAATCCGTTTATAAAAAGAACAACTATTCTTTTAAACTTTCGTTTGTTCCCCCGTTTTATAAAGATCCCGGATATCTAAATGCACTGGCAGAAAATATAAAACCTTACCTCAATCAACCATACGATCATATTTTGTTTAGTTATCATGGTGTACCCGGAAGGCATATTCGAAAAAGCGATGTAACCGGTTGTCATTGTTTGCAAACAGAAAATTGTTGTGAAACAGATTCTCCGGCGCACGCGCATTGCTACAGGCACCAGGTTAGAACTACAACAAGATTGGTTACTGAGATTTTAAATATTCCTGTTAATAAATACAGCATTTCTTTTCAATCGAGATTGGGAAAGGGCTGGTTGCAACCTTTTACAGATATCCGGTTGGCAGAAATGCCAAAAGAGGGAATCAAGAATTTATTGATTCTCTGTCCTGCTTTTGTAAGCGACTGCCTGGAAACTTTAGAAGAAATTGCTATGAGAGGAAAGGAAATATTTATGAACGCCGGTGGCGAGAGTTTTGCGATGATTCCGTGTTTGAATACAAATCCGTTTTGGGTTGAAGCTTTGGCGGAAATGCTGGAAGCGTGAAGCGTGAATGGTCAATAGTGAATTGTGAATCGTGTCTTGTCAATATGCGAATGCCTACCATTTTTTTACAGCAAAAGACCTGTAGGAAAATTGAAAATGCAGGTTTGAAGTTAAGTATTAAATTCACCACATGTATTTCTATATCAAAGCCCTTCATATCATTTTTGTCGTCACCTGGTTTAGCGGGCTATTTTATATTGTAAGATTATTTGTTTACAAAGCGGAAGCCAATGATAAGACAGAACCTGAACGAACGATTCTTATGGATCAATATGGTATTATGCAAAAGCGTTTGTGGTATGGCATTACATGGCCATCAGCGATTCTCACATTAATCTTTGGAACCTGGATGGGTATTTTGTATGGAAGCCTTCCTATGTGGCTTATGATTAAATTATTTTTCGTATTGGGCCTGTTCATTTATCATCTTTCGCTGCATCGGATTTTTATTCAACAACAGAAGGGCATTTTCAAATGGACTTCCCAGCAATTAAGAATTTGGAATGAAGTAGCAACCATTTTTTTAATCTCTATTGTAATGCTCGCTGTGGTAAAGCAATTGCTGAGTGTTGCCTGGGCCATTGGTATTTTGATTTTATTTTCTTTGCTCTTGTTTTCGGCTATAAGAATTTATAAGAAATATCGCAAAGACTAAAGCATGTCAGCTTTCATGTGATCAGTGAATCAATAAATACATCTGTTTTTTATTTTGTTGTTGAGACAGCAATTCATTTCAAGAGAATAGGTTTCAACTAACAAACTATGGTCATACTTAACTGTTTCGCTGATGTGATGATTATGTGTTAAACAGTGAAGCAAGAAAAAATGCGATTTTTCATTTTGAAATAAGAAGTACCTGGCCAGAATAAAAAACGCCGCACGTTTAAACGTGCGGCGTTTTTTTTAAATATTTAAATCAACATTTATTTTCCTGACTGAGGAGCTGATTTTCCTTGTTGTTGCATTTGTTTCTGCATTTGTTCCATCATCTGACGTTGCATCTGCATTTGCTGTTGCTGCTTCGCCAATTCCTCCTGGTATTGTTCCTGGGTGACAATGTCGGTAACTTTGATATTAAAAACGAGGTTAGAGTTGGGAGCTATTGTTGGCGGATTGCCGTGACTACCATAAGCCAAATAAGAAGGTACAATAAACTTGCCTACGCTTCCTTTCTGCATTTGCTTCAGTCCGTCTATCCATCCTGGAATCACACGATACTCACTCATATCTATATATAAAGGCTGAAGGTGATTAAACTTAGGATCTGTATTAGAATCAAAAGTACTATCGTTAAAAGTTCGACCAGTATATTCAACAACCGCTACGTCACTTGAAGAAAGTTTAGGACCGGTGCCAGCAGTGTCAATTACAACATAAGTGCCCCAATCTGTTTTAGTTCCCTGTAATTTATTTTTTGCCATAAAGTCCTTGATCGCGACGTCATCGGTTTTTACCAATTCAGGATCAGAAGAAATATCTTTTTGGATTTTTTCTTCTGCTTTTTTATTTAAGATTAGCTTGGCGGCTGCCAAGTACGGCTTTTCTGCGCTATCAGCCGCTGCTTTATTTGGAAATAGCTTTGCAAACTTAAAAGAACGTGTGATGAAATTTCCTTTTTTTATCCATGAGGGAGCGCCGGGGCCACCATGGTTTAAAATTGAATCCGTTGATTGCCGTATTACCAGGCTATCCCCTTCATGTACTTCTTTCAAGTAGGGAGGCATTTGCGCAGTATCATAAGCAATAAAATTCGGAGAGCTTTCCGCAACACTGTTGAAAAGGACACTGTCCCCATATTTGGTCAGCGTATTTAGTTGTATAAAATCTCCCGCAACGGCCGCTTTACCGTTTGATGCACGGATCACTTTATACTCCGTTCCGTCTTTGTCTTTTTTAAATCTTTGATCGTTACATCCTGTGGCCAAAATGAGGAATGCCGCAGCTGCCAGGCAAAGTGTTTTGTTCATGTTTTGTTTTTTTATAATTGTTAACTTGTTAATTGCTCTTTATTTTCTTCGATAGCTTTTTTAAATTTCTTTACTACCTCTGATAAATCTTCGGTGTTTTTTCCCCCCGCCGCATTAAAATGGCCACCACCATTAAAATATTTTCTTGCAAAAGTATTTACATCAAATCCTCCTTTGCTTCTGAAGGAACTTTTTCTCTCATCGCCGCGGTCAATTATTACTGCGGCGAGTTTAATTCCTTTGATGCTTAACGGAAAATTCACAAGGCCTTCGGTATCTCCGGTTTTTACATTGAATTTAATCAGATCTTTTTGTGGAATGGCTATCAGCGCGGTATTGTATTCATAAAAAATTTCCATCCTGTTCAACAATATATTTCCAAAAAAACGAAATCGTGATTCCATGAAATTGTCAAAAAGATTTTCGTGAACTTGGCTATGGTTAAACCCGGTTTGCTTCAGCGTCGCAACCATAGTATGTACATCGGCAGACGTGGAATTAAAACGAAACGAACCAGTATCCGTCATGACGCCGGCATAAAGGCATTCAGCTATTTCTTTGTTGATTTTTTTTGTATGGCCGCTGGTAACAATAAGATCATAAACCATTTCTGCGGTAGAACTTTTGTTCGTATTGCTTTCACCAAAATCGAACATTTCCGTCTGAGGTTGCTGATGATGATCTATTAATATCTTAATGCATTTTAAATTCATGATAACGGGCTCCATATTCCTGGTGCGATTTAGTACATTAAAATCAAGACAAAAAAGCCATTCCGCACTTTTCAGTACTTCTAAGGCTTGTTCGTTTTGCATTTCAAAATCAAGTACTTTTTTCGCGCCGGGCATCCAGCTAAGAAATCCGGCCCAATTGGTGGGCGATATTACTGTTACTTTATGACCAAATTGAATCAAAAAATTATACAAACCTAATCCTGAACCCATGGCATCGGCATCCGGTTTTTGATGGAAGATGATTACCACATTTTTAGGCTCTTCTAATAAGGGAAATATATCGCTTAAAGGTTTCATAAAAGGTTGCAAAAGTATTGATTAATTGATAAAGTAGTAAAATGTTTTACCAGCGGTTAATCGCATTCATTTATTTGTAGGCGAATGATGACATAAAATGATAGATTATAAAAAAAAGGCCAACATTTTTCATTATGCTGGCCTGATAGTATAAAAAAGGATAATTAATCTGGATTAATCCAACTATTGTTAGCACGGTTAATATCCGGGAAAACATGATCCGGATCAATCGTAACAGATTTCAATTTTTCTGTAGTTGGTAGTTTCTGAAACCAGATGTCTCCGTTTTGCCATATTTCCACAGGCCGTTTTAGCATTCCCTTTTTCCCGCTTACCGTTTCATATTGTAGATAGAGGGGCATTGCCATTTTATCCATGTTTTCAACTGTTATCACAGCCCCTTGCGCAGGATCATTGTTTACATATTCCACATAGGTTACTGCCTGGTCGAGTCTATAATTATAAATAAACATACTCTTCCAAAACCACCCCAGGTCTTCGCCTCCCACATTTTCCATAGTTCTGAAAAAATCCCACGGAGTCGGATGTTTGTAAGCCCACCTTTTAATATATAATTGAAACGCATAATCAAATCTTTCGGGGCCAAGGATTTCATTTCTTAAAAGGCCCAACGCATAACTAGGTTTGGAATACAAGGCCACTCCAATATTTTCTTCCCTTATTGCGTCCGGTTCACTCATAACAGTTTCAGTGTTCTTGCCATACATCTGGCTGGGATCGCCATCTTTTGTTACGTATTCACCATTGTTGAAATCTTTGGTAGACAGGCCATTAATAAACGTATTAAATCCTTCATCCATCCATCCGTATTTTCTTTCATTACTTCCAACGATCATAGGAAACCATGTGTGGCCAAATTCGTGATCAGTAACGCCCCAGAGCTCTGCTCCGCTTGATTTAGCATTACAAAAAACGATAGACGGATATTCCATTCCATTAATGTTGCAGGCCACATTCACGGCGCTATTGTACGGATATTCAAACCATCTTTTAGAATAACCTTCCAGCGCGGCTTTTACATATTCTGTTGATCTTCCCCATGCATAATTTCCAGCTGATTCGACAGGGTAAACACTTTGCGCCAAAGCCTTTCTTCCCGAAGGAAGATTGATTCTTGCCGCGTCCCAAACGAAGGCTTTTGACGCTGCCCATGAAACATCCCTGGTGTTCTTAATTTTAAAATGCCAGGTAATATTTCCTTTTTGTGGACGCGAAGTGGGATCAGAAACTTCGTCAGCGGTGCGTATCATTACAGTTTTATCGCTATTCTCTGCTTGCTTCATTCTTTTTTCCTCTGTTGGGGTCAAGACATCTTTTGAATTTTGAAGATCTCCCGAGCCTACCACGATCATGTTTGCCGGGGCTGTAATAGAATAATCGTAATCACCATAATCTAAATAAAATTCGCCCGCGCCAAGGTAGGGAAGCGTATTCCAGCCTTCGATATCGTCATACACACACATACGGGGATACCATTGGGCGATGGCATAAATTTTACCATTTTTGGTATCAAGAATTCCAGTGCGGTCGCTGCCGTCTTGGGGTATTAGATACGAGTAATCAATTTTTATTTCAGCAGTAGCGCCATGTTCCAGCGCTTTGGGAAGGCGGATCTGCATCCGAGTATCAGTAATAAGATTTTTTACATTGGAAAAAGAATTCTTTCCTTTTTCAATAGAAGCTAACTGTACTGATTTAATATTAAATCCTCCTTCGAAAGTAGAATTTACATCTCCATAGCGACTTCTGCGGTTAGCAGGCATTTTATCCTGACCGCGGGAATCTAATTTGAAAAGATTTTCATCAAGATAGAGCCATAAAAAAGGTAACGCTTGCGGGCTGTTGTTGGTGTAATAGATCGTTACACTGCCGGTAATAGCATCTTTTTGATCATCTAGCGTGGCATCTATTTTGTAGCTGGCTTTATTGGTCCAGTATTTAGGCCCGGGTTCCCCATCTGCCGCACGATATTCATTTACAGAAGAAGGGTAAAAATTTGGAGCAAAAAGCTCATGATGGTCATAAACTGATTGTTCCGTTTGAGCAAACGTGAAATTGCCGGCAAAAACAATCACAAAAACAAAAAGTAATTTCATTTTCCTCATTGAATATTGATTTTAAATTTAAAAGTTTCGAAGTTAGATTGTTTAACTAGATCGGGAGTCGGATAAAAAGTTAATTCAGAAACATTTTACATTAGCGTTTAAAAACATTTCAGGAAAGAGAAAAAATAATTATATGGAAATAAGCTAATGAACTGAATGGAATAAACAAAAAACCAGGTTTTTTATTGGTTTACTGGACCAGCTATTCTGAAATGAATTTTTCAAAACTGTTTACTCCATTTTACCAGTGCGGACCCCTGCATACCCTCAATGGGAGGATGCATTTTATTTATGGATAAATGTATCGATTTTATTTGCGGAAAATGTTGATGAATCTCATGGCCCGCTTCCATTGCTACTGTTTCAAGTAATGGTGTCGGAATGCTCATTCTTCTTTTTATAATTTCATATATTGATGCGTAGTTAACAGTATCATTTACTTGGACAATGACATCTTTCTTCTCCTGAAATTCAACTGTTGCGTTAACCACATATTCATTACCTAAAATCTTTTCTTCTTCATGTATGCCGTGGAAAGCTATGAAAAGAAGATTTTGCAATTGAACTGTTACCATATTGATTTAAGATTTGAAACTTTGGCAACTATTTAATTTTCATCTGCTTTTAAAATGTTCTCCAACTCATCAGATGCATCATGATGTTCTTTCAAACTCAAATACCTTTCGGCGTCCAGTGCGGCCATACATCCAGAACCGGCTGCTGTCACTGCCTGGCGATAAATTTTATCCTGCACATCTCCAGAAGCGAATACGCCGTCGATATTCGTTTTTGTACTGTCTGACTTAGTAATTATATATCCGCTTTCATCCATCTCAAGCCAACCTTTAAAGATTTCCGAATTGGGCTGATGTCCGATAGCAGCAAAATAGGCACTTACCGGGATTGTTTTACTTTCCTCGGTCTGGTTATTAATCACCCTAACCGCTTCCGTCTTTTCTTCACCCAGAATCTCGTCCACTTCGGTATTCCAATATACTTTTATGTTCTTTGTTGCTAATACACGCTTTTGCATTATTTTACTGGCTCTCATAGCGTCTTTTCTTACAAACATGTGTACAAAGCTACATATTTTACTAAGGTAAAGCGCCTCTTCAGCGGCGGTGTCACCGGCTCCTACGATACAAACTTCCTTTCCTTTAAAAAAAAATCCATCACAAACTGCGCAAGCACTTACACCATAACCATTCAGTCTGGTCTCACTTTTTAACCCCAGCCATTTAGCACTCGCTCCGGTAGCAAGTATCACAGCATCAGCACTTATCCATTTTTCTTCATCGATTAGGACTTTTAGCGGATGATCAGAAAAATCGACTTTAGTTGCCAATCCATAACGGATGTCGGCACCCATTCTTTTTGCCTGGCTTTCAAAATCTATCATCATATCGGGCCCTTGTACGCCGTCGCGATACCCGGGATAATTCTCGACCTCAGTAGTAATTGTAAGCTGGCCGCCGGGCTGAATCCCCTGGTATAAGACTGGATTAAGATTAGCCCTGGCCGCATAAATAGCCGCTGTGTAACCAGCAGGCCCTGAACCAATAATTAAACATTTTACGTGTTCTGTGTTTGTCTCCATAATTTCTTTAAAATAATAGCGTCAAAATTAATGATTTTAATGGTCTGAAATTCCCGTTTGAGTTCTCTAACTTAATTTATAAAGAGAGAAAATTTTATTTGCGCATCATATGACGCGTGTTATTATGTAAAAACCTGTTGAATGAGCGGGCAAAAAATCAGTTTCGGCTGATTTTAATCAGACGCCATTGCCACTTAAGACTAACTAATCTCTGAAAAAAAATTTATGAATTAATTTTTTTTCTCCGAAGTTTGGGATTTAAGAAATAATTTAGCACTTTTTATACGAACTACTAAAATAAATAAGAATGAAATTATTAAAATTTTGCCTTGCTGTTTTGATCGTGGCAATTTCCTTTTCCGCTTGCGAAAGGCAGGGCGAAGTAATTAATATTGTGGATGGCACTCCCTCCAACGCGGATACAGTATTGCCCCTTAAATTTAAAACGAATCATAGTGATTCCCTTACGGAAAAGCACGAAGAAAATTTAAAACCAGTATTTAAGAGATAAAATGCTTATTGAAATATGGTAATAAAAAAAGCCGTTTCCAAAAGGAACGGCTTTCATATTTATGTAAGAAAATCCTAACCCAAATACGCTTTTAGCGCACTGCTATATCTTGCTTTTTGAAGGCGTTTGATAGCCCTTTCTTTAATCTGGCGAATACGCTCTTTGGTAAGATCATATTTTTGCCCGATCTGCTCAATGGTAACACCGTTTTCACCGTCAAGTCCAAAATAGGCATTCACGATTTCAGCTTCGCGTGGACTAAGAGATTTTAATACACGACGAATCTCATTTTTTAATGAATCGTGCATTACATCTTCATCAGTTTCGCCTCCACCTTTCAAAAGGTCGCCCATTGCTACATCTTCTGCCTCATGTACCGGCGCATCAAGGGATGTGTGCCTGGTATTGCTTTGAAAAATGTTGTTAATTTCTGTCTCACTCATTTCGAGTATTTCAGAAAGCTCTTCGGTAGATGGTTCTCTTTCATGTTCCTGCTCAAAAGCCATATAGGCTTTGTTCGCTTTGTTGTAAGTGCCAATTTTGTTTTGTGGCAAGCGGACTAATCTGCCCTGCTCTGCCAACGCCTGTAGTATAGATTGGCGAATCCACCACACAGCGTACGAAATAAATTTGAAACCTTTTGTTTCATCAAAGCGTTGTGCCGCTTTAATCAATCCGAGGTTGCCCTCGTTAATAAGATCACTCAATGATAAACCCTGGTGCTGGTACTGTTTTGCAACTGAAACTACGAAACGT
>DATCFI010000269.1:0-16738 GCA_036509585.1 Hanamia sp.
CAGCATCACTCTGAAACTTTTTTGTAAATTCTATTAAACTCATTCCTGTAAACATGGCTAATAATACTCAAATATACTAATATTATTAGCTTAAAACAAATACTATTCAATTCATCACGACCTATCTGCTTTATTCTATAAAAACATTTAATCTAATTGATTAAAATCAATAATTCATTAACCGTGGGGGGTACGTTAAATGCCTGTTGTCAGGCAGTTAGTATTTAAAAGGAAAGAGATTTACATTCAGTAATTCAGGAGGATGGAGTTTCTAAAGCACTAAAGCAGTCTAGTGGTTAGGAGGTAAAGATAGAAAAATAATTAATCTATCATAGTATTTTTACGGGTTTTTTTACTATTTTTTTTGCGAGCGATAGTAAACGAAGAAATAAGGAGAATTTCTGTTTTCCACGAGGATACGGCGATTGCCTGGACTAAAATAAAACACTAATTGACGGGAGACGAGTAGTGAATTTAAATGCTATCGCAATATGCTATTTATAATAGGTAAGAATTTGATCTTCGTAAGAATAATAGCCATGTCCGTTTGCATATCCTACCCCATAAAGCCTATAACTGATTAACCTGCCAATGTTATCATATTGAGGGTTGGGATTAAAAGTTACGTAAGAATCAGGAGACGATTTCCAGGCTTTTGTATTTAATGCGGGATATTTTGTAAACTGACACAAATAACGATCGTTAAATCCGTCCAGCAACGAACCATTGAATTCTGCTGCACCCAAATTAAGCAAAAAGCTTGCAACACCATTAAATAATAAGCTATTCAAATTGTAAAGCTGGTTTCCCTTTGTGTCTCGTCCATTAAACTCAAATGTAGTGTGAGTGGTAGTATCGGAAGGGGTTGCGCCATTCGGTCCGTTTATGAAGCCCTCAATCATTTTGCTAACATTACCATCCGCATCATACACAAAAGAATGAGTAGTTCCGGACTTCAAATCAGGGTAGTATAATTCGCTTTTTGATAATATCCTCCCACTCGAATCAAAAGAAATTGTGTAAAGTGTACTATCAGGAAAATCTGTAATCGGCACATTAAAATCTAACGTATACCCATCTTGCAAATCGCTTGTTTTATTAATAGGTATTGTCTCAATATTTCCTTTGGTAAAGGTAAATGTTTGGCTATTTACAATATTTTCTTCATCATAGGTATAATCAACCACACGTACCTGGTTGATCGAACCGTCATCAGTTATATTAAACTTCGCTTGTATAAGCATCCCGTTATTATTATAGCTCAATGACATCAAATAATGGGAAATATCCGGTGAAGAAACAAACTGATCGGATATAATCACTTTCCTGTTTATGGTATCGTAGTAAAAAAAAGTTCCGCTATCACTAAAAACAAAATTTCCCAGGCTATCATAAAACTTTTGCGAAATGCTCTTTACTAATTGTGTGGAATCCTTAAATCCCATAATGGTTGCGGAATCAAGAACGACTGGACTGTTAGAAATTTCACCTTTCTGACAGGATGAAATACTAAATACCAATACGACAAAAACAAGAATGATGAATTTAAGTAAGCGCATTAGAGATTTTTTTTTTGGAATTTAATGATTCTTATTCTTCCAGCAGCTTTTTTATCTTATACCACTATCGGCTGCCATCCGCCACCGGCAAGGGTTTCACGAAATCTCTTTTCGCCATCACCTACCGTGGCATAATCTCCCTGGGATGCCGTCAATACGGTTTGGCCGTTTTCTTCTTTCACGTCATAAGTTACCGTCAGGTAATTCTCAGGAATATCTGCAGTGTCTGAATTGGGATCGATAGTGGTATAAGATAAAAACTTTTCCGGAATGATTTCTACAATTTTCCCTTTTACAAAAACCATTTCTTTTCCTTCATCGTTTCCGCGCCATAATAAGTCGCTACCGGGTTTCCAGTCAGAAACTGTTTCGCAACCAAACATGTATTTTTTGGTTTGTTCAGGATTTACCAGCGCATCCCAAACCTTTGCGGCCGGCGCGTTTATAGTAATGCTGTTTTTTACAATCAAAGGAGTATTCATCTCGTAATTATTAAGTTATTGTTTGGCTAAGTTAATAATGTATAATGAAAATCAGGAAAAGGAACTTTCTAAACTCTCTAATCCGCCTAAACTTTCTAAACCATCCAACCCATTTATCCAACTGCTATATGCATCACTGCCCACAACGCCGCAACGGATATCACCACCCACAAAGCAACGCCCTGTATCAAAGGTTTTACGCCCACAGATTTTAAAACCGCACTTGATAATCCGGCGCCTATTAAAAATAATGTAACAGTTAAGCCAATCTTAGCGAGATGAACCATCACCTCAGATGCAGGATGAATAACAGGAAAATAGGTGTTGATGATCATCGCCAAAATAAATAAGCCGATGAAGTAAGGTATTTTAATTTTCTGCTTTCCGGTTTTGAAAAATACGGTGGTGAGAAATGCTACCGGAATAATCCATAATGCCCTGGCAAGTTTAACGGTGGTGGCTACCTGCAAAGCTTCCGCGCCGTATTTGTTGGCCGCACCTACTACGCTGCTTGTATCATGAATAGCGATGGCGCTCCACAATCCAAATTGGGTTTGAGACAAATGCAACTGGTGGCCGATAAAAGGAAATAGAAATAAGGCGATGGAATTTAAAATAAATATGGTTCCGAGCGCTACAGAAATTTGTTTTCCCTCCGCATTGATTAAGGGGCTTATGGCCGCAATAGCACTGCCACCGCATATGGCAGTACCGCAGGCAATCAAATGAGATGTTTTCTTTTCTATTTTCAAAAATCTGCCGAGCAATAAACCCAAAGAAAGTGTGCCAATAATAGAAGCCACCGTAAAAAGAATTCCTTCCTTGCCTGCATGGACGGCGCTTGTTACATTCATACCAAACCCCAAACCAACCACAGAAACTTTTAACAGGAAAGAAGTGGCTTTGTGATTCAGATGAAGAAACGGATGGCCCACAAACTGCGCCATGGCGAAGCCTATCAGCAAAGCAACCGGGGGAGACACAAAAGGTGTAAGACAAAATATTAAGGCAACTACAAAAACAATTTCTCTTGTTGTTACACTTTTATCCAATAAGCTTTTGAAATTTGCCGTCGTGATTTTAGATGGTGAAGAAACAGGTAGCGTGTGCGCCTTCATTCCTTTGTTGGCAGTCTGCTCGTGTTGTGTAGCTATCACCGTATTCTTTTCCATAACTGATAAATTTTTATGATGCAAAATTCATCAATATGGGTATGCAAAAGAAATGGTTATAAGTAATCCGCTATTACCTGAAGTTATAGCGACTGGCGAATTTCATAAACAGTTCCGGCAAAGCGTCTGATTGCCCGTGCAACTGTATGAAATAAAAGAACCGTTCAATATTCATCCCTTTGATGTCAATAATCTGAAGTTCGTTTCTTTTCAATTCACTTAATATGGAATGTACGGAAAGAAAAGCCATACATCCGGAATGAAACAAATAGGATTTCATACTTTCTGTGCTGGCCAGTTGCATTTCAATTTTTAAATCATGAAGGTTGAGCCCAATCTTTTTCAATTCATGCGCAATTACTTCCAGGGTACCGGAGCCAGGCTCCCGCATTAGAAGCGGAATATTTTTAAGGTCTTTTATTTGTATCATTCCTTTTTTAGCCAGTGGATTGGAAACAGAAGTGACCAATACGATTTCATCTTTTATAAATTCAGAGTATTTTATAGAACTATTTTTTGAGTGCCCTTCAATAATGCCCAGGTCAATTTCATTATTTTTTAAAGCATTCTCTATCTCCTCGGTATTGCCGGTGGTAAGTGTTATTTGTACATCCGAAAACTTTTGATGAAACCCCGCCAGTACCGGTGACAACACATATTGTGCAATAGTAGTGCTGGCTCCCAAACGCAACTTCCCCTCATGTTTTTGAGAAAGCTGGTTCATTTCAAATTCCATGTTGCGATACATCGCAAATATTTGTTCCACATGATGCAGTAAAATCTTTCCCGCTGCAGTAATTTTTATTCTTGAACCACTTCTGTCAAAAAGTTTTACCCTGAATTCCCGCTCCAGTTCGTGAATGTGTTTAGTAACGGCAGGCTGCGTGATGTATAATTCGGCTGCCGCTTTAGTAAAATTGAGGCGCCGGGCCACCGTTTGAAAAACCTGCAAACGAAAGTCGAACATGGGAGGAAGGGTTATTGTTTAATTAGAAATCATGGTTATTTGTTTGTTTGCTGAAGGCAAAAAGCCAAAGTCTGGATGCTAAAAGCCGAAGGCCGAATAATCAAAGCTAAATTGTTTTACCGAAAGCAATAAGAAGGTTAAATAAAAATCTCCGGTATTTGTTTGTTTACTGATGGGTCATAGCTAGTCGCTCATAACTTATAACTCACCTCCCAAGAATCATATCGCTGTAAGAAACCGAAATATAATCCTCACTTTTTATTTCGAACAAATCAGCGTATTTCTCACACTGTTCTTTTAATTTTTCGATCCGATAGCCATCGGATCCAATATCGCCGGAGTTCTCAATGGCTTCCACTTCTACAAATGTTCCCAGGTCATCAATCCTATCAAAATGGAATTTTACATTTCCGATGAAATAAATTTTGCGAACTTTTTTCACCACCACTTTTATTCCGTGAAGTCTGGTAAGAATATCTTTTAATGATTTATCCGGCTGATGTTGATACAATAAAACGTCCGATTGTTTGGCGATGGCGGTATTTTGCCTTTCGTAATAAATCAGCGCATTTTCTATATTTCCTTCGCGAAGTTTCAATCTTCCTTTTGTTACGTTAAAATAGGTATCTGTCTGATTGTCCTCACCAATATATTTTGGATTCAGTTGAAGTAACTTTTTTTCAAGAGCAACTAAATTTTTTGCTCTTGCTTTAAACTCAAAATTGATATGTGGCATAAAGACAATTTGAGCAATCAATTAAACCTGATAAGATCTTTATCATTATTCAACTTTAATGCTACATCTATTTTATTCGATTGTGTTGCTAAATGAGAAGCATATTTTGATCTTGCTTCACCTGTATTTTTAAGCTTATTATCTTTACAGAATTTTAATAGCGCATCCAGGTTAATGCGTACAGGAGTCACGGCTATATTCTCTTCTTCCAAACCGGTCTTCGTTTTCATAAACTGAACCAACCAATCTTCGTAAGTATCACACATACTTTCTCTGTCGTCAGAAATTTCCAAAAGTGTTGCATAATCCTCTGCCGAATAAAAACATGCTGCTAAGGATATCATTATATTTTTATTTTAAGATTGTACTTCTTTTTTCATCAGCCCATCCATTCTCTCTCTTGATTTATTAAAGATCATGATTCCGTTTTTTACTCCTTTGCGTCTTTCTTTTCTTTCTTCTTCGGGTAAATGATTTTCTGACTGACATTCTTCAGAACAGCATCCTTCATATTTTGCTGCGCAGGATTCGCATTGTATGAACAGCAGGTGGCAAGCTTCATTAGCGCAATTGGTATGCATATCACATGAAGCACCGCATTGATGACAATGGCTGATTATTTCATCACCGATCTTCTCCCCCAGCCTGCCATCGAATACAAAATTCTTTCCTAAAAATTTATTAGGTAAATTTTCATCTTTCACTTTATTCGCATATTGAATAATGCCGCCTTCCAGATGATACACATTTTTAAAACCATTGTGGAGCATGTAGGCGCTGGCCTTTTCACACCGGATACCGCCGGTACAATACATGATGATGTTCTTATCCTTATTCTCTTCAAGAATACTAACGGCCATGGGTAGTTGTGCCCTGAAAGTATCAGATAGGATCTCTATTGCTTTTTCAAAATGGCCTACTTCATATTCATAATGATTGCGCATATCCACCACTATGGTTTCGGGGTCAGATGTAAGTTTATTGAAAGAATCTGCATCTACATATTTACCCTTTTTGCTCATATCGAAATCGGGATCGTTGATGCCATCTGCAACTATTTTATTTCGCACTTTTACTTTTAAAACCCAAAAACTTTTGCCCCGCCCGACTGCGCCGTTCGGGCAGGCATCATCATCAACAGCAATATTCAGACGAACATCTTTTAAAAAAGGAATGGTGTTTAAGTATTCTTTAAATTTTTCAAAATTATTTTCAGGAACGCTCATCTGGGCGTTAATGCCTTCCTCTGCGACGTAAATACGCCCAAAGACTTTTAATTCATCCAGGTTTTTGTAAAAAATATCCCGGAATAAATTCGGGTCTTCTATAAAAGCGTATTTATAAAATGATAGGGTAACGCGGGGTTCTATTTCCTCAAATAATTTTTGTTTCAGTTCCTTTTGAGAAACACGATTGTGTAATAACGCCATAAGAAAAACTTTTATCCGGGTTTGCGTGGGACATTTACAGGATGAACCAGGCCTTAAAAAGGTGGATAAAAATTAGAGAGCAAAGGTAAGGTCTTAATACGCGTTTTAAAAATCGGTATGGCATTTGCAAGGCTTGATAAAAAAAGTTATTATTTAACTCAAAAAAGAATTATGAAAAAGACAATCAGTTTTATGAAAAAGACAATCATTTTTATGGCTACATTATTTTCTCTAAGTAGCCTAAAAGCGCAAACGGCGCATTTTGGAATTAAAGGTGGTCTGAATGCTTCCTCGGTAAATTCCAGCCCCGAAAATTCAGACAGGCAAACTAAAATAGGGTTTAACCTGGGATTGCTGGCACACATACACACTTCCAGCAATCAATGGGCTATTCAGCCGGAAATATATTATTCAGCTGAAGGATCAAAGTACAAATCTAGTAACGCTTCACTAAATCTTGGTTATTTAAACATCCCGGTACTTGCCCAATACATGTTTGACAATGGTTTCAGAATTGAAGCCGGACCGCAGCTTGGTTTTTTGATGGGTGCCAAAAGCAAGTCAGGAGATGTTTCGGTAAATGTTAAAGACAATTTTAAAAGCACCAACTTCTCGATACCGGTTGGGGTTGGTTATCTTACCAGTTCAGGTCTTGGATTTGATGCCCGGTATAACTTCGGAATCAGCAACATCAATAACACTTCAAGTGCTACAAAAATTCACAGTAACGTATTTCAATTCGGGCTTTTCTATCAATTCTCGCATAGTAAACACTAAGAACCAGCGAACCGATTTATATTAAATACAGCCGGCGGATTTTTTTAAAGTCTTCCGGCTGTTTATTGTTGGTAGGTACAATTAATCAAATGTTCAGAAAGTTTATTCAAACAGGAATCGCATACGGTATATTTGACAAATAAATAAATGACCGATGGGAAAAGCATTAAAAAATTCCGCAGAAATCTCACTGTTTGAGAGAATCAATTCTCTTCAAAAACTTATCATTTGCCTTATCATAGGATTGGCGGTTTACTTAATACTTGATGTAAAGAATATAGACTCACTTTCTCACCTGATGATTGGTTGGGATACTTTTAGCTTATGTATGATTGTGATGAGCTGGATTACTTTCTTTATTACGAACTCAAAACAGATAAGAGAACAATCTAAAGTACAGGATCCAAAACGTTCAATCATTTTTATTATCATTTTAATTTCCACCTTCGCAAGTATCCTTGCCGTAATACTATTGATTGTTACCAAAAAAGAAGGCAACAGTGGCGCTTTCTGGAGACTACCGATCGCTGTGTTGGGAATGCTGTTATCATGGTTTTTAATTCATACTGTATTTTCACTTCGCTACGCGCATATTTATTATGGCGATCATAAAACCAAGCCCAACACGCACGCAGGAGGCCTGGAATTTCCGGGAGATGAAATGCCTGAATACCTTGATTTTGCTTATTATTCTTTTGTGTTAGGAATGACTTTCCAGGTTTCTGATGTGCAGATTACTTCAAAAAGATTTAGAAATCTTGCTTTGCTGCATGGCTTAATCTCATTCAGTTTTAATACCATTATGATTGCGCTTACCATTAATTTAATCGCCGGATACGGAGGTTGATAGATTTACTATTGAACCCGTCCGTTACCGTTCGGACAGGTATTCACTTTTCCACAATAAATTTTCTTATTAAATTCAGCGCCATCGTTGAAGTCACTTCAATATTTTTCTGTCTCGCAAATCGCTGTTTTAAATGATAAGTCTTTTGATTTGCTTTGCTTCCAACCGCAATCCACACAGTACCAACAGGTTTATCATCCGTGCCTCCATCGGGCCCCATGATTCCTGAAACAGCAACACCATAAGTGGTATTCATTTTCAACAATAATCCCGAAAGCATTTCCTTTACGGTTTCTTCACTCACGGCGCCATATTTTTCCAACGTATCTTTTTTCACGTTTAATAATGATTGTTTTACGTCATTAGAATAACTGACAATGCTTCCCTGGAAATAAGCTGAAGCGCCGGGTATTGATGTAATAAGACTGGCAATAGCGCCACCGGTACAGCTTTCAGCAGTTGAAATAGTTTCTTTATTTTTCAATAATATTTTGCCCAATACCTCCTGCATTGTTTCATCTTCATCAGTAACAATATATTCCTTCACTAATTTTTTTAATTCAACAAAACGATCCTTAATTATTTCTTCAGTTTTTACTCTATCAAAGCCGGAAGTAGTAAGCCTGAGCCTAACCATTCCATAATTAGGTAAATACGCCAACCGGATTTCCGGAGGCAATTCGTTCTCAAAATCTTTAATCATTTCTGCAAGGGCCGATTCTCCAATCCCAGCGGTAAGAATGGTTTTGTGAATAATTGCAGGAAGTTCAAATCGTTTTTCCAGGTAAGGGATTACGTCCTCCATAATTCCCTGCATCTCGTAAGGCACGCCCGGCATACTGATAAAAATAGTTCCTTCTTTGTGAAAGAGCATTCCGGGGGCAGAACCTCTTTTATTTTGTATTACTTCACACACATCAGGCACTTCGGCCTGTTTTAAGTTAACCTCACTAACAGGCTTATGATACACCATTTCGAAGAGACGCTTTACATTTTGTAAGGCCCCTTCATCCACAATCATTTTACCATTGAAATATTTACATAAAAGGGATTTGGTAATATCATCTCCTGTAGGCCCAAGACCACCGGTTATCAAGACAACGTCGGATTCTTTTTCTTCTATATCAAGCGCATTCCATATTTCATTTGGATCATCACCCACCGAAAGCCGATTTCTTACTGCTATACCTACCTTATTTAATTGTTGTGCGATCCACGCGCTGTTGGTGTCTATCACCTGTCCTATCAGCAATTCATCACCAATTGTAATTACTGATGCATATATATTTTTCATGCGCAAATTTAATGAGAAACAGAGTTATACTAAGATCGTCGAACTAGTTAAAGCAGAAAATTATATTTTTGACCTCTTATTTTAAAAAAATCAAAATCATTTTCATTGAAAAGATTACTGATCCTTCTTATTGCAATGGTTGCCACCCAAACTTATGCTCAAAATATTGACAAAGTGTTCAACGCGGCATTTAAAAAAATGGCCGATGATCCTACTTTTAAACACGCTACCATTAGCCTGTACGTAATCAATACCACCACCGGGAAAACCGTAACTGAAGAAAATACAAATATTGGGGTAGCACCTGCAAGTTGCCAAAAGGTAATCACTGCTTCTACGGCGTTTGAATTGTTAGGCCATGATTATACTTACAAAACTACAATCGGGTATACAGGAACGATAGTAAACGGAGTTTTAAACGGGAATCTTATTCTGAAAGGCAGTGGTGATCCTACCCTGGGAAGTTCAAGGTACGCTGGCGCAAATGAAGAAAGCGTAATTGCTGATTTTAAGAAGGCAGTAGCACAGGAAGGGATACGCGAAATAAACGGCCACGTATATGCAGATGAAAGTTTATGGAACAGTGAAGCCACGCCCAACGGATGGGTATGGCAGGATATTGGAAATTATTACGGCGCTGGTGCCAGGGCACTCAACTGGCGTGAAAATCAATATGATCTTTATTTAAAATCAGGAAGCAAAATCGGCGACCCCGTAAGTATCGCAGGAACGAAACCTTCTTTTGTTGAAGGATTGAATCTGAAATCGGAGGTAATCTCCGGAGCCAAAGGAAGCGGGGATAACAATTATATCTATATGCCACTTGATAATTTTTATGGCTATGTGAGAGGAACAACACCTATCAATGAAAATCATTTCTCCATTTCAGGTGCCCTGCCACATCCCGCTACCCAACTGGCCTTAACGCTGGAAGCGTCGATTAAAAATCAACCCATAGAAACCATTGCGAAAAATTATCCGGCACCAAATAATATCGCTGCACCTAAAGTCTTTTACACCTACACATCACCGTCATTAGATAGCATCGTCTTTCATTTTTTAAGACGCAGCATTAATTTATATGGTGAAGCTTTGTTGAAAACCATGGCTTATAATGTTACCAAAGTGGGGGATACAGACAGCGGTGTAAACGTGATTCATAATTTTTGGAAAGACAAAGGCATCGACCCTTATGCCATCAATATTCTTGACGGAAGCGGCCTCTCCCCTTCTAATCGCGTAACCACCCAGGCGCTGGTAACTGTAATGGAATATGCAAGAAAGCAAAGCTGGTTCCCTTCTTTTTATGACGCGCTGCCTACCATCAGTGGCATTAAAATGAAGAGTGGCTCTATCAATGGCGTGATATCATATACGGGATATATAAAAGGAAAAGACAGCAATCAGTATACTTTTTCCTTTGTAATTAATAATTTTGACGGAAGCGGAAATGTGGTAAGAAGAAAAATGTGGGATTTGCTGGGGATACTGTGAGGTATGAGAGTTATCAGTTATGAGTTATTAGTTATTAGTAATAAGTTTAAAAAAATAAATCAGTTAAAATGAATTTTCCATTTGAAAAAGAAATTATCCTTGAGAATGCAGCGGCAATTCTAAGGCCACTACAAATTTCAGACTTTGATAATTTAATAAACATCGCCACGGAAGATGGAAACCTGTTTCAGTTTTTTCCAAAGGCTGCCTATTCCGAAGCATTATTAAGAGACTACATAGACAATGCGATGAAGGAAAGAAAAAACAAAACCCGTTACCATTTTATCATATTTGATAAAAAGAAAAATGCCTACGCCGGAAGTACCGGTTTTTTAAATATTTCCAATGTTGACAGCAGGGTTGAAATTGGTTCAACCTGGATTGGAAAAGACTTTCAACGCACAGGGCTGAACCGGAATTGCAAATTACTTTTATTGAGTTATGCTTTTGAAGAACTTGGCGCTGAAAGAGTAGAACTGAAAACAGATGAAAGAAATACGAAGTCAAGAAATGCAATAGAAAAAATCGGCGGAAAATTTGAAGGAATATTGAGAAGCCATACGTTGATGTATGACGGCTACAGGCGCAACACGGTCTACTATGGAATTTTAAAAGATGAATGGAAAGATGTAAAAGCTAATTTTAAAATTGATAAAGATTAATAGCAGAGAAAACAAGAATTAGCTTTATTTCTTGTTTTACTGCATTCATTCAAAAAAGACGTTTATGGAAAAGAAAATAGAATATTCTAATGGCGAAATGACCATTGTCTGGCAACCTAACCTGTGCCTGCATTCGGGAATATGTGTACGCACGCTCCCAAACGTCTATCACCCAAAGGAACGTCCATGGATAAAAATTGAAAACGCCACTACCGAAGAACTAATCAACCAGGTAAATAGGTGTCCGTCAGGTGCGTTGAGTTATTATTTGAATAAAGACAAATAAAAAGAAACGCCAGGATTAGAACACTGCGTTTCATAACTTTTGAGAAATTACGATCTCATAACAACTTGGATAAAAAAATGCCGGGTGGAATTTTTAACGATTAGAAAGCTAAAACGACAAACCCTCTGACAGTAAAGCAACAAATTCTTTACTTTTCTGTTTTCAAAAGGCATAGCTGGGCTGAGAAGAAATCACATTCCATAAAAATCATTTCCGCTACTTCTATAATTTATTTTCTGTAAAAGCGTTTATCAATTACCTCAATATTTTATGTAATGAAAAACCTTTTTAAAATCACAGTAATTGTATTGCTTTTTTCGTCCTGCTCATCCACTCAATTGGTAACCATAAGTGTATTGCAACCTGCTCCTGTTACGCTACCAGCTTATGTAAAAAACGTAGTAGTAGTAAACAGGACTACACCCTCCCAAAAAGTAAAAATAATTAATGTCGTCAATAAGGCATTGTCTGGCGAAGGTACCGGCCTTGATAAGGAAGGTTCAAAAGCCGCCACGACCGGACTTGCAGATGAACTAAGCAAAAATGTACACATTGATAGTGTAAGCATCATTGACAATAGCAATCTTACAACTGATGTACCAGGAAGTTTTCCGACGCCTTTGGCCTGGGATGAAGTAGAAAAATATTGCCGCGAGCACAACGCAGATGCGCTTTTTGCTCTTGAGATATTTGATACGAAGTCAGATATAGATTACACAGCTAATCAGACCGCTATAAAAACACCGCTTGGAAATGTGCCCGCATTAGAGCAAACGGCTAATATGCACACAAGTGTTACGACCGGGTGGCGAATCTACGATGTAAAAAATAAGAATATTCTGGATGAAATCGCTTTCTCAAGGATGCTGGTTTTTCATGGCCAAGGAATAAATCCGTTGCTGGCAGCAAACGCTTTAATAGGCCGGAAAGAAGCGGTTAAGCAAGTCGGAAATTTAGCCGGCCACGACTATGCATTTAGCATTGTGCCTGTATGGAAAAGGGTTTCAAGAGACTATTATGTAAAAGGTAGTAATAATTTCACAATGGCTACGAGAAAAGCACGCACCGGCAATTGGGATGACGCGGCCAGTTTGTGGAATGAAGAAACCGATAATCCAAATGGAAAGATCGCAGGCAGAGCATGTTACAACATGGCGATCATTTGCGAAATAAACGGCGATCTGGACGGTGCCATCAAATGGGCGCAAAAGTCTTACGAAAACTACAACAACCACCTGGCTTTAAATTATGTGAAAATTCTAAATGACAGAAAACTCGATAATCAAAAATTGAACGATCAACAGGTTACGATGACCAAATAATATTCGAAATATCTCCAATAATTCCGGGAAGTATGTCCGGAAATAAAAACCCCTATTTGTTGATTTACTGTTTAGCATATTGCTTAGTTTAATTCAGGCTTGGTTATAAAATCAACCTTCCCATTTTTATGTCTTTAACCGATGATATTACGAAATGAAAAGTATATTAATTTGTCTCGTCTTTCTCACTTTAACCTCCATTTGCAAAGCGCAGAATGAGGACCGCATTTATTCATTTATGAATAATGAGCTTCCTCCGTTGGAGCCTGGGAAATCTTCATGGGGTATTTTTACTTTAAACCAACCTGTAGTCCTTGATAGTGAAAACTATAAACAAATAGTGGAAACCAGGTTGAAGAATGTTCCTCAGAATATACAACAGGAACTCTACCAAAAATGCACGGATCAGGATGTTGGCTGGGCAAATAGGTTTCATTGGCAACAAAAAAAAATGATGCATGTCATTGTCGTGTCGGATACCAAATTTAGAGTATCGACCTCGGTGATTTCAGGATCAGGCTGGGCTAAAAATGATGTCCAAAATGCAAACTACTGGATAAAAGAATGGAACCAGGCAAAACCAGACGACCGTTTAGTCAACTATTCGAGCCTCTCGGTGTTTTCAAATAACCAACAATACGTTTTGATCCTGCGCGGCCAGGCTTCAGAAAATGATGGCGGGTGGGATACGATATATATTTATAAGAAAGAAGGCGATAAATGGACGATTGCAGATAAAATCATAGTCACGGAATTATGACCAGTGCATTCTTACGTTAAGTAGACGATTAAAGAATAGAATCCTTATTTACCTGATTTTATATTTGTCATAATTAATGATAAACACACTTAGCAAAATAATAGCCAAACCAGCTATTTGAAGGCTGTTGATGAATTCACCACCAAATAAAACACCCAGCAATACCGCAACAACAGGATTTACATAAGCATTGGTGCTAACCTGTGTGGCCGGCCGTACCTGTAATAACCATATATAAGCACTGTAGCCTGCTATCGAACCAAATAAAACCAGGTAGATAACAGACAGCCATGCACGCAAATGAATAGCACCTATATTTAAATGATTAAATTCTCCTGTAAATATTGCCACGATTATGAACGAAAACGCTGCAAAAACCATTTGCCAGCCTGCACCAACAATTGGATTACCGGAGGTTTTATATTTAGAATACAACGAACCAATGCACCAACTGATACTCCCCAGAATAACAACAATCAACGAAATCATTTCAAGGTTATCTTTAGCCGGGGAAAGTTGATGGTAGATTTTTTCGCTAAATAAAAGAATCACTCCCGCAAGACCAATAGTAACCCCGGTAATAACAAATGGATTACGAAGATTGGATTTCAATGTCCGTGAATCAAGCAACACAAACCAAACAGGCGACGCAGAAACCAATACCGCTACCAGCGAGCTCGGAAGGGTTTCCTCAGCCCAGGTAATGGTTCCGTTTCCTATGAATAACAATAAATTACCGACTATAAAAGATTTCTTGAGTTGAGGGCGATAAAACAGTTTTTCCTTTTTGAATCCCAGCCATGCCAGTAAAATAATACCAGCTGCCATAAAGCGTAATGCCCCTAAAATAAACGGAGGAAAATCTCTGAGTGCAGCCTGAACGGAAAAATAGGTGGAGCCCCACACTATGTAAACAATGGCGAAGGCGATGACTACTTTAGCTATTGGCGCAGATTGGTTTTGGTTGTCAGGCATTTCGGTACAAAGATGTGGTACAGTAATTTATTCTTCAAAAATTATTTGGGAAATGTAACCTGTAAGTGGCAATTTAAAGTTCTCGATTTTTTATTTGTTTACTTTGAGAATTGTTACCCGGCAACAACTCTTTTTTTTAAATAAAAAAAACCGGGAAGGTTAATAGCACCTTCCCGGTTTTACAGTGTGATAATTATCAAAAGGCTGTAGAAAAAAATTAAGATTCTGCCGGAGTAGAATTTATGGTTGACGCTGTTTCATTTGCAGGCCCTTTAAAGAAATCTTCAAAATGTTTTTCCACATCCGGAAAATGTTCTTTGAGGACACCGGCAGCTTTGTCTTTTAAATCGCTAAAATAGCTTTTCGCATTATCGCCGGCACTTTCAGCTTCCGCTTTTAACTTATGAAATTTATCTTTTACGGCGTCCGACATTTTCTGTTTTTCCTCATCCGTCATGTGGGTATATTTATATGCTCCGAAGGCAGCAGCGGCTCCAAGTAGAACGGCTGCGAGGTGTTTGTTGTCTGCACTCATAGTTTATTATTTAATTGTGTTAAGAAAATTTTATCATTATAAATATAATGGATTTTATTCTCTGCGACTTGATGAATTTGTTTTTTATGAAAATCTTATTGAATAAGATAGGAAACGCCATTTAGTTTGTAAAATAGAAAAAAATAAATGAGATTCCGATTGGGGATCAATAGACCTGCAACGGCGTAATATCTTAACATTGGGCACAGTCCGGGGTAACGCTCAATTCTCAAGTATTGATGCTGTCGTCACCCAAATATACTATTTCAAGTTTTTCATTTTCGCACGAATTGAGTATGTCCAAAAAACTTTCTTTCTTATCAGCATCATCCACTAATAATTCAGATGGATTCAACATAATAATCTTAACTTCTGCCTCTATAATCCAATCCAAATCAGCGAGAACTTCTTCCAAAGCGTCTAAATTATTTCCGAAATAGTCAGGTAAAGAAAGTTGCTGTTGCAATGTAGCAAAGCAATCTTCTAATTGCTTACAAGCCCGGCCGTCAATAAATACATAGCGGATATTATCTTCAGAAAAATAAGATTTAGGAATATTTGATACAGCGCTCATACTATTTGATTTCTTTAAAAGATTTATAATGATCGTCCGTGTACCAGGCTCTGCCATCGCTGCCTGTTAATATCCGATCGGTTCCACGGTTCTGCCCTTCTATTTTTGGGTTGACGTCCCATTCCTGGTATTTAATTGGGTTGCCCTTATCATCAAATTGTGGCACTATTTTTTCACGGTTCGAAAACGCGCGCCCGCCCACATACCCAGGCATAGAATGATGGTTTGCCCGGATATATTTTAGTACGTCATAACCTTTTTGAGGAATTTCCGGGTTGCTGTTTTCACCCTCGTTTAAATTAGTTGTTACGGCATTTCCATCTGGAGACGGACTGCTCTGAGAAGCTGTCGGAGTAATAGCAATTTGCGATTGGCTTGTTCCGGAAATTTGTTTGCCGATAAATATGCCAATCAGTAACCCAATAATAATTCCTAAAATAAGTTGCGTGTAATTTGTTTTCATAAATTATGAGATTTCTTTTCATCGTAGGCTTAAGGCATGCCTTGCGCCTACGTACATTTTCATAAACTATTTATTCATTGTAAAAGTAAAATAAAATAGGTCGTATTTGTTGCTTTACTGTTGAAGTTCATGCAACCGCACTTTGTAGCCGTAAAATTTCGATTCATAAAAATCCTTTGAGTCAATCCGGAGGCATGTTAAAACCGTAGCTATTAGTCTGCCACTAAAATGGATCTACACAAATGAATAAAGGCTAAGGAATGAACATCGATCCCGCAACGTGGCGCGATTGGCACGCGCTTTTGCGCGTCTTTAACTAAATTAGATTGTTGAGACGGCCTTTTAGAAGTAGTTTTGCCGCTTGTTTTATTTTAAATATTTAACGTGAAGAAAGGGCTTTTTT
>DATCFI010000270.1:0-3411 GCA_036509585.1 Hanamia sp.
TAATTTCTTAACTTGTGCCATGGGTTTCTGTTTTTTAAAGTGATTGAATTATTTGCAAATTCAAGTTAACACTTTTGCAGAACCCATTTTCTTTGGTAAATCCCTCTTCTCATACATGAGACCTTTTACGATCTGAATCACACTTTTTATGACAAGTAAAAACGAAATAAAATTAATTTTTAGAAAGATATTTTTGCGACTACCTGAATCAAAATCTGGTAAAAAAATGGTTACTCCACATGACAATAAAAAGCCACCACAAGTATTAGGAAACGGTCAACAAGTAGTAATTTTAAACTTTCACCTTCGCCACCATTTTTTTAATCACATCATCACCAATCATTGGTGCATGTACATCTTCCGGATAAAAAATAGCAAATTGTACCCCGCGTAGTTCAAAATAAGTATCGGGCTTTTCATTAAAAAGGTTACATCTTTTTCGGAGTTATAAAGTGTTTTTATATCAACACAATCTTGCCGTGATTTCCAACCCATCGTTTCCAGGCCGGAAATGCAAACCTGTATCCCGATGCAATGATCATAGGCTTCAAATTCAGTCACCGCCCGTGTTCTTTAAAAAGTGGATGCCATCTGGTCTCCTGACCAATGGCATTTTATGAGAAAATTCCTTTTTAGCTTTTTAAATTTATTTTCGGCAGTAAACAAAGAAATAACCAGGATTTTTATTTTTGGGAAACATTCGATCGCGTAGATGCCTCACCGTGAGCTTTCCGGATCAGGCTGAAAACCATAGCGCTATGTTGCTGTAAGAATCCTGTTTGCACTAAACAGCACTTTCCCCTTTTCTATATACTAAACTACTACCTCCTTCGTTTTTATTAGTATTCCACTGCGTTCCCACTGCATAAAGTTTATGCAGTGGGAACGCAGCAAGGCCAAAGCAGGCAGAGAGCAGATAGCCCTGATATATAGGCTGTCAGCCTGAGCTTGTCGAAGGCTTGCCGAAGGCTTATCGAAGGCTTATCGAAGGCATTCTTAATAGTGGTTTTAGCATCAATAAAACTTATTATCAACCATGGCAACAGTAACAGATGTATTTGTAAGTGGATCAGTAGGAAATCTTATTTTCTATCGTCGCATGGGTAAAAGCTGCGCACGGATAAAAAGAGTAAACCTTAAACAGACGGCTGCTACCAGGATGCGGGGCATTAATTTTGGCATGGCCTCAAGAGCAGGCAAGGCTTTGCGCAGCGGGCTATACGCAGCAATGCCCGTTCCAAAAGACCGCAGCCTGCAAAGCAGAGTCTGCGGTTCCATAGCCAAATGGATCGGGCTGTCTGCCGTCGAAGAATTAATGCCAACCGATAAAGTGCCGTTTGTAAGTGAGCTCGTATTTACTAAAGAGCAACCCTTTGATGGGAGATTTAAAGTACAGGTTACCGTTAGCCAAACCCGGGATAATGTAATTGCTGTGAGCATAGAAGCTTTTGTGCCTGCATTGCAGATCTCTGCTCCGGCAGGTACCGCTTTGATAACGCTGGTAATTTCTGTAGCGGGATGCTTACTCAAAACGGGTGAGCCATTCGGAAGCGAAACACAGGCGATAGAAATTCCATATAACGATTCACTGATTCCAGCACAGGTGCTGGCATTTCATGTGGCTACACCACCCGGCGGCCTTGCGATAACGGCTGCACGACTAATCTATAAAAAGCCGGAATACAATTCATGGATACATATAGACAAAGAAGCCTTTAAGCCCGCAGGAGTGATTGACGCGAGGTATTGGTAATCTCTTCGATTGGAAGAAGCTTTCTCTTTTCGTAATTCAGAAGCACATAAATAACTACCAGGAGAAGAAAAGCAGCAAAGGTAATTGGCTTCGCGAAGGGGTAGCAATAAAGTTGCATTTGCGCAACTAAATTAACTGCAATATCTACTTCGCAAAAGTGATATAACTCATTGATATTGAACAAAACAAGTTTTTTTGGAGAATGTGTTTGTGTGTTCGTACTTTCGTAAACACAAACGTTAGTGGCTATAACATGACAAGACTCTGCAAATTCATACTACTTTTCTATTTCATCACATTTTCTTCATGTGAACAAAAGAACAGCTATAGTAAAGTTGATGTCAATGTTGCCAGACTTAGTAATAAAATTATTCCATTAGTTAACTTTCTTGATAATCCTGACAGTTGTAAAAAAGCCCTTCTATTTCTTGACAGTGCGACAACAATAGATAATGGTTGCTTTTTGTGTTACTATAACAAATTAATGTTCTTATATTCACTGAAGCAATATGATAAAGCAGTAGTGACTGTGAACGAGTGTATCAGGCTAAACCCATCTGGACAAGACCTTTATTTAACAGGTGGAATATTATATGAACGAGTGGGCGATACAGTTTCAGCGAAAAGATATTTTCAAAAATCTTTGACAATTTGTAATAGTGTCTTAGATACCATGAGCAACAAAAATACAGACTACGACATCCTTGTAGGTAATAAAGCGATAAGTCTTATTATGTTGGGACACGAAGTAGAAGCGGATAAAATATTAAAAGTGCTCTACGATACACAGCAAGATGAAGAAATGAAAAGGATGACATTATCACTAATGACTAAGACCAAAAAAGAATTAATCGGGCAGTTTACAGACGACCGATACAGCCACTAACATTGGGTTTGCTTCTACGCTGGCTGAAGGAATAAACATCAGCATTTTGTTCGCTATCATCAGTAGTTCCGGGCTGAAAATTCATTGTTCAGCTTTTGTAATTATCTTCGGCTTTGGGTTCGTTATTGGGCTGACGTTCGGGCGAAAAGTTTATTGAATGCCAGCGCAGCAGCAAGCCCTGGCCGTTATGTGCCATTATTGGGGGACTCTGCTAATTTGAAACTGATGAACTTTGAATGAACATTTTTAAAACGCGTCCAAACAAGAAAGATTAAAAATCTATATGTCAGATTATACAAAATACAAAAGAGGTTCAGTTTGGCGTAAGTGGGATTTACATATTCATACACCTGAAACAAAAAAGAACGACCAATTTGAGGGGGCAACTCCTGCTGAGAAGTGGGAAAAGTTTATTGAAACAATAAACAACTCATCCGAAGAAATTGCAGCAATTGGAATAACGGACTATTTCAGCATTGTAAACTATTTTAAGTTCAAAGAGTATATCGCAACCGGAAAAATAACAAAACAGTTTGAACTTGTTTTGCCTAACATTGAAGTAAGAGTTTTACCAGTTACGGGTTCATCAACGCCAATCAATTTGCATTGCATTTTTAACCCTGCAATTGATACGTATCCGTCCGGCTAACTACACCTCTTTATAAATTCGGTATAAAGTATTTATCCCAAAGGTTTCCAGTTATGAGGCAGCAGTTCATCTATTTTATTGATGGGGTGAGTATTGATTCTTTGCAAAACATCCCTGAGCCAG
>DATCFI010000271.1:0-4213 GCA_036509585.1 Hanamia sp.
TCAACTTATTTTAGACAAAAAATGTGAACAAAAAACAGATTTTTTAAACCCGGAAAATTAATGTGCATACCTATCAGAAAATTGAAAACAAGAAGCTGTCTTATATGATTTTTAAAATATATTACACTACTGGATAGTTACCTATTTTCTTCTCCCCCAGCCCGATTTCTCCTTGTATCTATTTATCTTAAAATGATTTTGTAATGGCGGCAATTCCCTCCTGAATAAAAAAAAATTTGTCCATTTAAACAAAACCCTACTATATTTGTAGGATATTTAATTATGGCACCATTAATCAATTTATTTCATCACGATTCTATCAGCACTTCTATGTGTTACGGTACCCGTTGTATGCCGTAAGGCATTATATTTTCCATATCATCCATACCAAGGCTTTGCCTTAACTTACAAATTCAATTTTTTTAATTTTAATTTTATAAATCTTCATTTATGAGTTCTCAACATTTTGAAACATTACAACAACACGCGGGCCAGGAGCCTGACCCTACTACCGGTTCAAGAGCCGTCCCTATTTATCAGACCACTTCATTCAATTTTAAAAATTCAGAGCATGGAGGCAATCTCTTTGCGCTGAAAGAATTCGGAAATATCTACACCCGCATCATGAACCCCACAACGGATGTTTTTGAAAAACGCGTAGCAGCTTTGGAAGGCGGTGTTGCAGCATTAGCAACCTCTTCGGGGTTGGCAGCACAATTTCTTGCATTAAATAATATTTTAGAGGCAGGAGATAATTTTGTAACCAGTCCATTTCTTTATGGCGGCTCTCACAATCAATTTAAAGTAGCTTTTAAACGCTTGGGTATCGAGGCAAGGTTTGCAAAAGACGATCATCCGGATAGTATCGAAAGTCTTATTGATGAAAAAACAAAAGCCATCTATACCGAAACAATCGGCAATCCGGATTTCAGTATTCCCGATTTTGATAAGCTATCTGCATTGGCAAAAAAACATGATCTGCCATTCATCGTAGATAACACATTTGCCTGCGCGGGCTTTCTTTTTCGTCCGCTCGAACACGGCGCTAACGTAGTAGTACAAGCCGCCACCAAATGGATCGGCGGACATGGAAACAGCATCGGAGGGGTGATTGTAGATGGAGGAAATTACAATTGGGGCAACGGGAAGTTTCGTGTATTTTCTGAACCATCAGAAGGATATCATGGCATGGTATTTAATGATGTTTTCGGAAGCAAAGGACCTTTCGGAAATATTCAATTCATCATTCGTGCCCGCGTAGAAGGCTTAAGGGATTTTGGCGCGGCCATTTCTCCATTCAATTCATTCTTATTGATACAAGGGTTGGAAACATTATCGTTGAGGGTAGAACGCCATGTTCAAAATACTTTGGCACTCGCTCAATGGTTAGAAAAACATCCTCATGTATCAAAAGTAAATTATCCCGGCCTTGAAAGCAGCCCACATTATGCCAACGCAAAAAAATACCTTACAAAAGGAGCCGGCGCTGTACTTTCTTTTGAAGTAAAAGGTAGCAAAGAAAATACTTCAAAATTTGTTGATAATTTAAAAATGATCAGTAACCTGGCCAATGTAGGCGACACAAAAACACTCATCATTCAGCCGTCGATAACCACGCATCAGCAGCTAAGCGATGCAGAACAATTAGCTGCCGGCGTTACTCCGGGACTTTTACGGGTTTCAGTAGGCATCGAACATATTGATGATATCAAAGCAGACCTGGACCAGGCATTTGAAATCGTATTTTCGAAATAATTGAGGTACTCTTTTTAAAATCATAACCATTTCGCTTGCTGATAATTGGCTTGCGGGCGAAGTGGTTATGATTTATTTTTGCAAAAATTTTTCAACGAACAGAATTTGACGCATCAAACTTTTAACGCTGACAGGCCGCTTACACTTGAATCCGGCTATGTGCTTCCGGATTACCATTTAGCCTATACCACTTATGGGACGATGAATAGCGCTAAAGATAATGTGGTATGGATATTCCACGCGCTCACAGCAAATAGTAAACCTGAAGAATGGTGGCCCGGCCTTGTGGGAGACGGGAAATTATTTGATCCCGAAAAATATTTTATCATTTGTGTAAATATGCCCGGAAGTTGCTATGGAAGCATCGGTCCGCTTGACAAAAACCCAAACAGTGGACAAACTTATTTCCATGATTTTCCTTTTTTTACGCCGCGTGATATGGTCCGTTCTTATCAACCATTAAAAGAGTTTTTAGGCATCGAAAAAATAAAAATTGGTATTGGCGGATCCATGGGCGGACAGCAATTGCTGGAATGGGCCATCGAAGAGCCGAAACTTTTTGAATATATTTTTCCGATCGCTACTAATGCCCGGCATTCTGCATGGGGCATCGCTTTCAATGCATCGCAAAGAATGTGTATAGAGGCCGATGGCACGTGGAAAGAAAATAATCCCAATGCAGGAATGGAAGGAATGAAAGCAGCGAGAAGCATTGCTTTAATTTCTTACAGGCATTATGAAACCTATCACGCCAGCCAGAGTGAACATCATCTTGAAAAGATTGAACATTATAAAAGTGAATCTTATCAAAGATACCAGGGAGAAAAGCTGGGCAAGCGGTTCAACGCTTTCAGCTATTACTTCCTGAGCAAAGGAATGGATGCACAAAATGTAGGACGAGGGCGCGGCGGGATTGAAAAGGCACTACAAAAAATAACCGCCAGAACAACTGTGATTGGTGTAAAAACGGATATTCTTTTCCCCGTTAGTGAACAGGGATTTATCGCGGACAATATTGCTGGCGCAAACTTTTTATCTATTGATTCCTTGTACGGGCACGATGGTTTTTTACTGGAGTATGAACAGATCGAAAAAATAATTGCAAGCGCATTAAGCAAAGATTGATTTTTTCAAATGTCGCAGGCACCGTAGCCAGTCGCAAAGCAGCAGACGGCAATCCCAGTCTCGCTATTCCTACGACTTACTTACAAAACTATCACTGACTTTTTCGAACGTTTCATTTCTCGAACCATTCGATTTTTCTTTATGCTGATCTACAAATGTGTTGGCTGCAAACAAAGTCTGCGTAGGATAGGCAAATTCAATTTTCTCTTTCGCGAAGGCTTCGAATACAGCGTATCGGGCGTCCATGGAATAACGATTATATTTTATTTATGAAATGCATTTATCAGATCCGCAAAGACTAACTTTCCACTCTTCCCATCAAAGGATCGGTAAAAGTTTCTTTTCCAGTTTCTACTCTTCCTGCATATCGTTTCGTAAAAAGAGCATTCCCTTTTACCGCAACCGAAAAATCGTACCATCCGTAACTGGATTTTAAATTCAAAACAATTATTTCTTCCGATGAAACCTTTTTATAAACAGGTTTTGTTTTATAAGCGTTGTCCGTGATTTTAATATCGACCGGATGAGATGGATTTAAGTTGGTCACTTTTAATTCAACATTCCCCGTAAGTGCCTTTTGTGAAAGCCGACTCACCTGGTAGCCACAATCAATTTGTATCAACGGGTCATTATCATTGCCGACAAATTCACGGAAGAAACCGTTAGGTCCGTACACCTTAAGATGATAATTTTTATCTTCAAATGCATCCAAAAGCCAGTTGTCTTTCAAAATATCTCCGGCACTTACGGCATAATGCCATGCGCGAACAGGCTCAAAAACTTTTTCAGATTTTTCTTCGCTTTCAATTGAAAGATAGTTACCCGGCGCATAGATGTTGAAGGGTGAACCGGAAGCTTGATCACCAAATTTTTTATTCTGTGCCTACATATTTATTTCAAAACTCTTTTTATCGACACTCAATTTACCATCCGCGTACAGCTCGTAAGGCAAAGGGTTTGCAGGACAAATACCCAGCTCCTGTTGCGACATAATATCTGATGAAGCAGGATTCTTATTAATTTTCGCTATTTCTGTAGCAGATAATTTTGCAAAGTTGAATGGTTCTTTTTTAAATTTTGCATTGTATATTTTTTCTACAAATGGATCTCTTTTTAAAAAGGGCAGCGGTTCTTTTTTATCTTTCTCATACGGAGAAAATGCAGAAGTAAGGTTTCCACAAATCGTGCGCCGCCATTCACTTAGATTCGTCTCTTTAATATTTTTATAGAATAAAGCAGATAGGTCGAGATGAATTGAATAGTATTTGTTTTAAGCTAATAATATTAGTATATTTGAGCTAAAATTATTAGCCATGTTTACAGGAATGAGTTT
>DATCFI010000272.1:0-4483 GCA_036509585.1 Hanamia sp.
GAGGTTTGTTTTTGGGTAGAAAGCATGCATAAATTTGCAGGCTTTTTAGCAATTTTACAAATAACCTGCAATCTTTATTACGCCATACTACATCATAAACCTGTATTAATCCGAATTACAGGATTTTTGAGGGTCGACTAAGTAGGCGACAAACGAATAAAAACAGAATGTAACAACCTAAAAAATAAGGAATATGACAACGACACAAATTGTTTTGGCATCCAGGCCAAAAGGACTTCCAACCCTGGAAAATTTTAAAACGGAAGAAGTTGAATTGCCTTCTTTAAATGATAATGAAATATTATTGGAAGGAATGTTTTATTCTGTTGATCCTTATATGCGTGGGCGGATGAATGATGTCAAATCTTATACGCCTCCTTTTGAAACAGGAAAGCCATTAAGTGGCGGAGTCATAGCCAAAGTAATCGAAAGCAAATCAGGTAATTTTAAAAATGGTGATATAATTACGGGAAATCTGCCATGGCAAAAAAAAATGATTGCTGCGGAGAAAGACATTCGGAAGGTTGATACTGCTATTGCTCCTGCCAGTTACTATCTCGGTATTTTAGGCATGACTGGCCTTACGGCTTATTTCGGATTAATGCACATTGGTAAACCCAAAGCGGGCGAAACAGTTGTGGTATCAGGTGCTGCAGGCGCAGTAGGAATGGTAGTCGGGCAGATCGCTAAAATACAAGGCTGTTATGTAGTGGGCATCGCCGGTTCTGATGAAAAGATCAAAGCACTAAAAGAAGAATTTGGTTTTGATGACGCCATCAATTATAAAACAACTACTGACATGAAAAAGGCAATTGCCGCAGCATGTCCAAAAGGAGTAGATGTTTATTTTGATAATGTAGGTGGAGACATTTCGGATGCGGTGATTAGCAATATTAATTTTCACGCAAGAATACCATTGTGCGGACAGATTTCATTATACAACAGCACTGAAGCCTCAATGGGGCCAAGACTACAGCCTATGTTGTTAACCCGAAGTGTTTTAATGCAAGGATTTATAGTAAGCAATTTTCAATCTGAATTCCCGGAAGGTCTTAAACAGTTAGCCTCATGGGTAAAAGAAGGAAAATTAAAATTTACAGAGACAATAGAACATGGTTTCGAAAAATTACCACAAGCGCTACTAGGGTTATTCAAAGGAGATAATACAGGAAAGATGATCGTGGAGGCAGAATAGATAATCATTCTAAAAAAAATTAATCATAAAAAAAAATTAACAAAAAATGACAACAAAAAAAAAATTAGGCATTTGGATGGATCATGCAAGCGCACATGTAATAGAAATCTCGGATCCTATGGTAACAAAAATTGTAGTATCCGAATCCACACCTGAGGAAAAAGAGAGAAGCTTGCAGAAGGGAGAAAGCATGATGCACAATAAAGAGCAACAACAACAAGGTGAATATTACAAATCATTAGGCGAGGCCATAAAAAATTATGATGAAGTATTGTTGTTTGGTCCTACTAATACCAAAACAGAGTTATTAAATATTTTAAAGGCAGATCTCAGCTTTTCAAAAATTAAAATTGACGTAAGACAAACTGATAAAATGACACAAAACCAGGAGCACGCATATGTAAGAGAATATTTTTCAAAAATTGAAGAAAATTAGCAGTTGATTTTAAAATATACGGCAATGAATAAAACCATTTTAAAAGACACGGTTAGGCGGTTATTTGCAGACAGCAAAGGGCTGCTGGCGATGGATGAAAGTATCCCCACCTGTAATAAACGATTTGCTAAAATAGGCATCCCCCAAAATGAAGAAATGCGTCGTGACTGGCGTGAAGTCTTAGCAACTACGCCCGGCCTAAACGAATCCATCGGTGGCGCTATATTGTGTGATGAAACCATTCGTCAAAATAAAAGAGATGGAACGCCTATCATTAAAACAATTATAGATGAAGGAATCATTCCGGGAATCAAAGTTGATAAAGGTGCAAAATTAATGGCGGGCCATCCGGGCGAAAAAGTCACTGAAGGTTTAGACGGATTGCGTGACCGGCTGAAAGAATATTTCCAAATGGGTGCAAGGTTTGCAAAGTGGCGTGCGGTAATCGCAATCGGCGATGGCATTCCCAGTCGCGGCTGCATAGAAGCAAATGCAAATATATTGTCGCTTTATGCAAGCCTCTGCCAGGAAGCAGGATTGGTACCAATTGTAGAGCCGGAAGTGCTCATGGAAGGAGCGCATGATTTACAGGTATGTTTTACCGTTACAGAAGAAGTATTGAGAACAGTTTTTGCGCATCTTTATTTGCAGGGAGTGATGCTGGAAGGTATAATATTGAAACCTAACATGGTAATTTCCGGGTTGAGTTGCCCCAAACAGGCAAGTGTAGACGAAGTTGCTGATGCTACCGTAAAATGTTTGCTACAATCAGTTCCGGCAGCACTTGGTGCAATTGCATTTTTATCCGGAGGGCAATCCGGTAAACTCGCTTCAGCTCATCTAAATGCGATGCATGTCCGGTATCAATCGAAACTTCCGTGGCCATTGACATTTTCTTTTGCACGCGCCATTCAGCAACCCGCCATGGAGATTTGGGATGGGAAAGACAACAATATAAAAGCGGCGCAGCAAGCTTTATTTCACCGGGCCAGGTGCGATCAGGCAGCACGCCAGGGATTGTATGATGCAGCGATGGAGAATCCAGTGTTTTTGGGCACTTAATTGGCGCTTTACTAATAATCAACTTTAAGAAAAATGGAGGATAACTATTATGAAATCCGACAACAAGCAGGCTAAGGCAAACAAAATAAAAACGCCCGTTGCACCTGCGCCCGAAGACGATCTGAAAACACTGCCCATCGCTGAAGTTGAGAAAAAATTAGGTTCGTCTCCTGACGGTCTCACCGGGAATGAGGCGCAAAAGCGGCTCTCACAATATGGTCCTAACGAATTGGAAGAAAAGAAAACCAATATGCTCCTGAAATTCCTGAGTTATTTCTGGGGACCCATCCCATGGATGATTGAAATAGCCGTGATCCTTTCTGCTGCAGCCCGCCACTGGCCCGATTTTTTTATTATCCTCGTATTACTTTTTGCCAATGCCATGATTGGATTTTGGGAAGAACGCCAGGCGGGTAACGCCATCGAAGCATTGAAGGCAAAACTGGCTATTAATGCCAGGGTGAAAAGAGATGGAAAATGGGCTACTCCGCCAGCCCGTGAATTGGTACCCGGGGATGTAATACGCATGCGCCTTGGCGACATCGTCCCGGCTGATGCACGCTTACTCAAAGGTGACGAAATATCTGTTGACCAATCGGCACTAACGGGAGAATCTTTACCGGCTTCACGCAAAACCGGAGAAGCTGTATTCTCAGGTTCTATCATTCGCCGGGGTGAAATCGACGCCTTGGTCTATGCAACGGGTACCAATACCTACTTTGGAAAGACAGCAAAACTGGTTGCCGAAGCCCACACAGTTAGCCATTTCCAGAAGGCAGTCCTGAAGATTGGTAACTACCTGATCATACTTGCAGTGGCCTTAGTGGCCATAATTATTACCGTCGCAATTTTACGCGGTGACCCAATTCTCAGTACTTTACAGTTTGCTCTTGTGTTGACTGTGGCCGCTATACCGGTAGCCATGCCAACGGTGTTATCTGTAACGATGGCTGTTGGCGCACGCCTGCTTGCTAAAAAGCAAGCCATTGTAAGCAAGTTGGTAGCTATTGAAGAACTGGCCGGCGTAGATGTACTTTGTGCTGACAAAACCGGAACGCTAACGCAGAACAAACTTACTTTGGGAGATCCGTTCAGTGTGAATAATATTCCTGCCGACCAGGTTATTCTTGATGGCGCTTTGGCATCCCGTGCAGAAAATAATGATACCATTGACCTGGCGGTTCTTGGCGGAATGAAAAATAAGGATGCCTTAAAAGAATACGAAGTAGTTCATTTTCAACCTTTCGACCCGGTGCATAAACGCACCGAGGCACAGGTAAAAGGCAAAGATGGGAAAACGTTTAAAGTCACGAAAGGCGCACCACAGGTAATTTTGGCGTTATCGGCAAATCTTGCGGAAATAAAACCTGCCGTTGATAAAGCGGTAAATGATTTTGCTGCGAAGGGCTTTCGGGCGTTGGGTGTGGCCCGTGCGGAAGGTGATGGCCAGTGGCAATTTGTTGGCGTGTTGCCACTTTTCGATCCGCCACGCGATGATGCGAAAGAAACCATTGCAACAGCCGTGAAGATGGGCGTGAAGATAAAGATGGTGACCGGTGATGCATTGGCTATTGCCAAAGAAACGGCCGAAAAATTAAACATGGGCACCAATATACTTGATGCTGCCATGCTGGGTGACTCAAAGAAAGAGTGTAGGCTTCCCCTTTTTAGTACATATCTAAAGTAGACTTTTTAATTGATTTTTGGATACAGGCTGGTGGACGGAATGAAGCGGAGGCGTAGCCGAAGCGTAATGTAGTCCACCAGCCTGTATGGTTTTTTGTTGTTCT
>DATCFI010000273.1:0-15421 GCA_036509585.1 Hanamia sp.
CCGTGCCCAATAAATATCCACATCATCATCAAAAATTACGTAAACGAAACTCATCCCGAACATAGAAGTGGCGCGTATGTCTTTCACTTTTGGAACACCTTGTAAATTACTTACCAAAGGATAAGTTACCTGGTCTTCCATTATCTGCGGGCTTTGCCCTTCCCATTCAGTGAAAACAATAACCTCATTTTCGCTTAAATCCGGGATAGCATCAACAGGATTTCTTTGGATGTTATAAATACCCCAGCCAAAAAGCCCCAAAGCAACCACCAAAACGATGTAACGGTTTTTTAATGACCATGAAATAATTTTAGAAATCATATATTTTTCTTTAAAAGAAAGATTGAAGTAAAAGCAGGATTGATTTTTTTAATTCACAGTAAACCAACAAATCGGTTGATTTTCTATTTTGTTCTTTTTATTTCCTGTTGACAGGCATGGAGAATTAATAAATTCAATCATTAAAGAATTATGGCAATTCGAAATGCCAATAGCCCCGAAAGAAATTTGACGGGAACAGAATGGATAGGAAAATTCTAAATGAGAAAAGCGCAGTTTCGCTGGTAGATGGTAATGTCGCTACTTCGTGGAGGCGAATTGTTTACAGGAAACGTCCTGGTTAAGGCAGAATAATGTAAACTATAATTATCAAACAAAGCGATTGGAGGAACGACTGAAATTAATTTTTGAATATGGAATGAAACATCGGCTACATTCTGGTCATTCACTAATTTCACAAACTTTTGTGTGTGCTGACAACAACCGAATTTAGCATCCACTTTTTTCGAAACAGGACATTTGTTGCATGCGGACATATCCGATTTCGCCATATCATGCGACACTCTTTTACCATTGCAATAATATAAGTGTATGGTTGCTCCCGTAGTAGTAGCAAAGTATAAAATAGCTAATATGGCAGCGATATACTTTTTCATGAAATAATGACAAAAGTAAAGATGTTTTTTTTAAATGTTGTTACAAAATTATGGGTAAAGTGTATAGAATAATGTGGCAAATCATAAAATGGTCACGCTATTATAAGTAGAATTATAATTTAAGTATCTTGTAAGAGGCTAATCCTACCAAAACAAAAACGATGGCGCCCATTATTAAATCCGGAAGATTGGAAGCTGTGAAATAAACCAACACACCGGCTACTATCACGCCTGCGTTTGTGATCACATCTGTAGAAGTGCATATTGTGCTTGCTTTAATGTGGGCTTCCTTATTTTTTGATTTTTGTAATAGGTACAGTGTGAACGCATTACCGAGCAGCGCCAGGATAGAGACGATAATCATCGTTTTGAAATTGGGCGTTTCTTCGTAACCTAAAAATCTTCTGACAACTTCAATGATGCCAACGACTGCCAGCAGCAACTGTAAGTATCCGCTTATTTTTGCAATGTTTCTCTTTTGATACAATGCTTTCCCCACGACAAATAATGCCAATCCGTAAACCATCGAGTCTGCGAGCATATCTAAACTGTCTGCCACCAAACCCATAGACCCCGATATAAAACCTGTAACCATTTCTAAAAGAAAGAAGAAAAAGTTTATTGCCAGTACCTGCCACAGTAATTTTCTTTGTTGCGCTGCTGCATTAGAAAATAATAAAGCTTCATCATCATCCGCCACCCGTGTTTTTATTAGCGAAGAATTGAAATGCAAACTATCAATTGCTGCTGTTATTGCCGATGCATCGCCTTCATGCATCACATAAAGTTTTCGCTGAGGAATTTCAAAATTTAATGCTTTGATATTATGCAAGCCTTCTAACTTCATCCGGATCAGGTGTTCTTCAGAAAGGCAATCCATTTTTGATATGTTATATGTTGACTTGTTCATTAGGTTATCCGTTATGTTGCTTTGTAAGTATATAAGCCTGGCAACTCATTCATCTTTATTTTTTCTTAAAGCTACAAAATAGAAAGTTTTGGATGGTGTTAAATGGTGTTTTATGATCCTTGTGGATACATTTAATTCTGTCAAAACAAATTTCGAACCTTCCTGACATGGATGCTTCCGTGTATCGTCTCACTTCTAATCCATTGCATTTTTCAGGCCCACTTTCCGAAAAGGTACCAAGCACCAAAAATCCATTTTTCTTTATTGCCGTTTCGGCAATAGAAACATATTTATCTATCTTTTTTTTCACAGTAAGAAAATGAAAAGCTGCCCTATCGTGCCAAAAATCAAACTGCACAGGAGGATTGAATTCTGTAATGTCCAAAACAATCCAATGAACGTTGGACGCTTTGTTGCCTAATCTTTGTTTCGCTCGTTCGATAGCGGTAGATGAAATATCCAGTACCCAAATGTTTTTGTAACCCTTATCAATTAAGGCTTCTGCAAAGTGACTGTCGCCTCCACCAATATCTATGATGTTCGCGGATAATGGAAGGTTGAATAGCTGAATAAATTCCATTGACACTTTCGGATAGGGCTGAAACCAACTTACTGCATCTTCTGCTTTAGTGTGGTAAATGGTTTCCCAATATTGTTGTTCTGTATTCGTCATATCATCTGTCCGATTGAGATGTAACCTGCATCTGTTTTATTTTTAATTACCTTTTTAATTAACGATCGCTTCATGCTCAACTCAGGAATTTGTAATAAAAATCTAACCAGGTTTAAACTATCAAAACTTCCGAACTCTTCTCCTTTTTCAAAATCACCTTCTTCCTGTGCCATTGAATTGGTGAGATGGGCAAAGCATATAATGTTATAATTTTTCACTGTTGATAAGGCATAAAGTGCAGCAGCTTCCATCTCTACGCAAGTTATATCCTGCTGTTTCATGTTATCAATAGCATGCTGGGTTTCCCTGTACGGCGCATCAGTTGTCCAACTGCTTCCTTCAAAAAAAGGACATTCAGATTGAAGCGAAAAAGAATGCAAAGATTGTAGTATTCCGGCATTCAATTTGGAAGGCTGTTCCGGCGTCAAATAGTGGTAGCTGCTGCCTTCATCACGAATGGCATTTGTTATTAACGCAAATCTTTTTGTGTTCGAATGTTCTCCAATAATACCTGCCGATGTAATACTTAATAATAACCGGCAACCTGAAACAAACAATTGCTCTGCAACTAATACAGCATAAGATGAACCAACCACGCAGGGAATTATTCCGATAGTTTCATTCTCTAACTGAAATGAATAAAGAATAGAATGATAGCATGCCTAGCAATCATTTTTGACAGCAAGATTTTTTCTGATCAGATAATCTGCTAAGTCTCCATCGGGATCGAGTAAGCAGATTGAAGGCACATCACATTCTTTTTTGTTCTTTTGCCTTCTTGCTTCACGAAGCAAATTTTCGGGAAGAAATACTGACTTGTCATTAAAATATTTATTGTCTAATATACTAGCCATAGTGCCATTGAATAATGAATCTTATCGAGGAATTTTAATACAAAGATATTCCTATAAGAACGTAAAACTTTCATCAACAATTTGACTCGAAAAGGAAAATTGTCGAATTGAATTTTTACACGAAGAATATTCCCATCCAATAAAATTCATCGCATTATTTTATTGTGTATCTGAAGCCGCCATAGAACAATCGTCCTTCAACTGGCCTTTGGATGCCAGTACAATTTGCAATTGCCCTGTTCCGCTTATTTGTATTGAATCGGTCTGAAAGCCTGTGTAACTTACCACGAGCTTTGCATTGTTTTCATTTGTTGGCATTTTAAATAGGCCACTTTTGTCCGATACGGTTCCAATGGTTGATCCGCTCCAGTAAATACTGGCGCCCTCGAGAGGCGCAAAATTCCCCTTGCTATCTTCCGAAACTACGATACCACTTACCGGATTTTCATGGCCATCCTCATTCGAATGGGCATGCGCTTTTTCGTCGTCATCACGATAACGACAACATCCCGGAAGTGAATTATAGATTCTGTCATCTGCTTTTGCAGATTCAAGATCGTGGCCTACCGAAAGAATTTTTGATTGTATTTTCTTTAAATTTATTTTAGAAGAATCATAAGATACATTCAACATCTTCGTTTGTACATTCCAGTCAGCAGCATCAATCCCTTCTAGTTTTAATGCGCCTTCAATACGTTCTTTGCACTCGATGCATTCTCCATATACTTTAAAAGAGGCAAGCTTATCGGCAATATTTGCTTGTGACCAGGAATGAATAAAGCTAAAAATTGAAATAGTTAAAAGAGCAAAGTATTTAGTGAAACGCTTGTTCATAGCGTCTTTTATCGCTCGTTGTATGTTGATATTAAAAACTTTCATTGTAATTATTTGATACGGTTCATTACAGAAATCTGTTTACGGAAATAATCAGAACTGAATTATTTGGATTTACGTTGATGTAAGAATGATCAATTGGAAAGAACACATTGATTTGATTCTTCAATCATTCTGGAATAAGAAAAATAGTATCAAATAAGGAAAGTGCAGTACAGGACGTAGTAATTGATATTACTTCGGGCGAATAGAAAAAGTTCAGAAGGGGAGTTGTTTATGTTTTTAAAATCCCGCTGAAAAATAGAATAAACTGTGTTCAGTAAAATAGCATTTGCAAAAGCAAGATTGCCCTGGAAAGTAGCAGGAAGGTTTTGATCTAAAGTTGATTTTAAAACCTTTACATGGTCGTTGCAGCAGTCTTCCGGAAGATTTTTGTGCATGCCACAATTACTGCATGAATTATCAGATTCTATGTTTACATCCCAGCCAACCTTTGGACTTGTTTCCTTTGGACTTGTTTCCTTTGGACTTGTTTCCTTTAAATTCTTAAGATATTACTACTATTATAATGGGGGTTTCTAAGGGGGTGTCAATAACCTCCAAAGATGTTGATAACTTTGAAAGTGCGACAGGGTGAACTTGCCAGCCATCTAGTTTTACAGAACTTATTGGCGTATTAGTCCCTGCCGCTTCTTTCCTTGCTCCGGGTCCATCTAGAATTATCTCTTTGAACCATCAAAGGTGTTTGACAAGAGCAAGTTTTTTTATAACATTTTAAAGGTAAATCAAAATGAAGAAATGGAAATTCACGTTGGGTGTTGACGTATCAAAAAACACGCTTGACATCAGTTGTTCAGAATTAAATGAGCACATCAGAATTAAGAACGGATCAGAAGGCTTTATTCAATTTTTAAAATGGTGCAGAAAATTAAAAATTAATTTTCAGGATGTTTTTTTAGTACTGGAATATACCGGAGGTTACGAGTACAAGCTGTTGCAATTTTGCGAAGCTCATGCAATTGTTTATGCAAGAATACCTGGGCTGGCTATTAAAAATTCTATGGGAATAACAAGAGGCAAAAATGATAAAGTAGATTCTCTTCGTATTGCTCAATATGGAGAAGAAAAATACAAGTCATTGCAACCGTCAAAGCCCTTAAACCCAGCAATAATAAGGCTTAAAGAACTACTGGCTTATAGAAAGCGTTTAGTAAGAGAAAATGCTGGTTATAAAAATTCCATTAAAGGGCGGGAATATATGTACGGTAAAAACAAGAAAGATATCATAGTAAAATCGCTGCAACAGAAGCTCAAAGCCAACAGTAAAATTATTGAAAACATTGAAGCTGAAATGATGAGCATTGTTATCGTGGATGAGGAAATGCATTTGAACTTTACACTCATCACAAGCATAAAAGGAATCGGAAAAGTGAATGGATTAATGACGATAGCTTACACAGAAAATTTCAGCAGTTTTAGTAATCCAAGAAGCTATGCGGTTTATGTAGGAGTTGTTCCATTTGATCATAGTTCGGGTACTAGTATCCATGGAAGAAAAAGAGTGAGCCATATAGCTAATAAAGAACTAAAGCAGGAGCTAAACCAGGCGGCACGCAGCGCCATGGTATGGGATAAAGAAATGAACGCATATGCAGAAAGAAAACTAAAAACAAAGTGCTATAAAATAGTTTTGAATAACGTTAAATTTAAACTGATCCTGAGAATGTTTGCGGTAGTAAAAAAAGGGGAAATGTATGTGGATAATTATAAAAAAGTAGCTTAATTTAAAAATAAATTTGGTAGTTTGCATATCCTAGAATACGGTTTTACCCATACACTGATGAATATAAATCGTAGCGCCTGTTGATGAAGCCAGGTAAGCAAAGGTTAATATGAGTAGAAAAAACTTTTTCATTATTGAGCGGCGAAGTTAATAGTAAACGAACGAAAAATGGGTGTTTTAAATTGCTTATCCACTTAAGCCAGCCTATATTTCACATTCTTTTCTATGAATTAACAAATACCTGCGAACACGAAAAGTGTTTGTCTTTTCGGTGAATAGAAAATACCATAATTTGTTTGTTTACTGTCGTTTGTTTTTTCAATTCGAAAAAATGAACTTTCCGTTTCGACTGAAGAAATGGCGGGTCAATAAATTTCAAAATTTTAAATCAATTTTTAATTATTTTACAAGCCTAAATTCTATCATGCAAGAAGAACTGCTTTATCAAATAGCGCTGACGCTGATTCCTAATATCGGTGATGTGAACGCAAAGGCGCTTATCAACCATTTTGGTAGTGCTGAGGCTGTTTTTAATGCGCCTAAAAAAGTGCTTGACGAAATAGACGGAATCGGATCCATCCGCGCGACCTCCATCCGAAACTTTAAGGATTTCAGCAGGGCAGAAGAAGAAATCGCTTTTATTAAGAAATACCAAATAACGCCTCTTTTTATTACAGATAAGAATTATCCACAGCGATTGCTGAATTGTTATGACAGTCCGCCGATGCTATATTACAAAGGAAACGCCGATCTGAATGCTTCAAAGATAGTTGCGATTGTGGGCACGAGAAATCATCACGATTACGGAAGGAAAATTTGTGAAAAGTTAGTGGAGCAATTAATAAATGAAGAAATAATTATTGTAAGTGGTCTTGCATTTGGGATTGATACGATTGCGCATAAAGCTTCTTTAAAAAACAATTTGCAGACCATCGGAGTACTTGCGCATGGGCTGGATAGAATTTACCCGCCACAAAATACTTCGCTGGCAAAAGAAATGATTTCAAATGGCGGACTGCTTACAGAATTTAGAAGTAACACGAATCCTGACAAACAAAATTTTCCGGGACGCAATCGGATTGTTGCAGGAATGTCGGATGCAACCATTGTAATAGAATCGGGCATCAAAGGTGGTTCGCTGATAACGGCAGAATTGGCCAACGGATACAATAAAGATGTATTCGCGTTTCCCGGTCGCGTTGATGATTCAAAAAGCGAAGGCTGCCATTATCTTATAAAAAATAATAAAGCCGCTCTGATTACCAGCGCTAATGATTTGCTGGAAAGTATGGGCTGGAAGAAAAACAAAAAAATCTCGCCTAAAAAGCAGCGGGAATTATTTATAGAACTTACAGAAGAAGAAAAAGTGGTTGTAGATATTTTGAATACTGCGGAACAAATACAGATTGATGAATTGTATTTCAAAAGCAAACTCAGTAGCAGTGCGGTGGCACAGGCACTGCTGATGCTGGAGATGCAAGGGATTGTTTGTTCGCTACCAGGAAAAATTTATAAGTTGATTTGAAAAGTAATAGGGAATAGATTATTTTCTCGGGAAAGCAAGCCAATTTTTTCCAGCCTCAATTTTAGCAATAAAGCTTAAATTGGTTTCAAATTTTCCAAAGGTTACCTCTATTATCATACATCTGAAATTAAACACCCACAATAGAATATTAGCTTTTAAAGCGGGACTATATTTCTACCTGGTACTTTTTTATCTTAAGATTTAGGCAAATCAATTTGTATTATTTTGGAACTCCAATTGCGTTTACCAAAATAGAGAAAAGCCGGACTTCCTGAACTTTTAGGGAATATATTTCTTAATAAACCTTTTCGAAAGAGAAGATCCCTCCCCGGCAATTCTTTATTAAAATAAAGGATTGCCCAGGGGTTAAGGATATTGAGGGCAAAAGGCTTACCTTCTCTTGTTGCTTTTGAAAACAGTTAGTCTTGTTGGCACAAAACAACTGTTCAGGTCGATATTGGTTTTAAAGCGGGTTATATTAAACTCCCGACGTGATCCTTCGGATGGCACTCGGAATCTTTTCAAATTCATTGTATTTGTCAAAAAAATAATCTGCTCCAGCCTGTTCACACTGATTTCTAATTCTCTCGTCCGGTGTATCCGATACCACGATAACTGATATTTTAGGATTTTCGCTCTTTATTTTGCGCAGCAATTTTATTGAGTTGTTTGCAGGCAGCGCTAAATCAAGCAACACAATATCAGGCGGACGGCCTTTTATTTTTCTTGATGCGTCCAAATAGCTTATAGACATATCAACAGTTTCAATATCAGACGACTCAGACACCAATTCTCCCAGTCTTCGAATTATCAAGGTTGAAGTATCTACTATTAGTATTCGTGTTCTCATTGTGTTAAGTAAAGGAACAGTATAGAATTAAAAATAAATGTAGAATTTACACTTATAATGTTGTAGAAGTAATTCTACATCTCACCAAAAGGAGAAAGCGACAATTACTTATCTTGAAATATCGGATATAATCTGGTGGGTGATAGCGTAGCGAGTCAAATCTGAATTAGTAGTCAGATCAAGTTTTTCCATAATTCGGTGTCGGTGCGTGCTTACGGTCGTCAATGCAAGAAAAAGTTCTTCAGCAATCTGCGTGGTTGTTTTGCCTAAAGCCAGCATTTTGAAAATTTCGAATTCCCTGTTGGATAAATCTTCGTGGCGATTCTTGTTTGCTGCCGATTGCATCAAAAGTTTTTCCGCAATTTCCGGGCTTATATATTTTCTTCCGGCAAGAATGCGCTCTACAGCGATTATCAGTTCTTCGGGTGCGGCGTTTTTGTTCAGGTATCCCGATGCTCCCGCTTTCAAAGCCCTTACCGCATATAAATCTTCAGAATAAATGCTAAGAATTAATACAGGCAAGGCAGGCCTAATCAATTTGATTTGCTGTAAAGCTTCCAGGCCATTTCTGCCTGGCATATCCAGGTCTGATATCACAAGATCCCAATCGTGCAAAGTCACTTCTTTGACAAGTGATTCGCCATTGCTTACCTGTTTTATTTCAGTTGAAGGGTATTCGTCTTTCAAAATCTGAACAAGTCCTAAACGGACGAAACTATGATCATCAGCAAGAATTATTCTTTTCATTCACTAATTTATTTCGGTCTCTTTATTTATTATTCCCTGCGAGGCAAACTTATGTAAATTTTTGTGCCCATTCCAGGTGCCGAACTAATTTCAAATTTCCCATTCAGAGAGCGAACCCTTTCCCGCATTCCTAAAATCCCGAATGTGTTCCTGCTTTCAAGTAAAGCAGTATCAAATCCCACACCGTCATCTTCTACGTTCAACGCTATAGTTTGGTTGATTTCTTTTAACGAAATGAAAACTTTTTTGGCCTTTGCATATCGCATAATGTTTGTAAGGGATTCCTGAAATATCCTGAAAATATTGGTGGCAAAATCTTCGTCTAGCTCTAAGTCCCTTTGAGAAAATGTTATTTCTACCGGAATGCGGGTACTGGCTGTGAACTGCTGAATATGCCATTCCATTGCCTCCGGCAAACCATAGTTATCAAGAGTTGCCGGCCTTAACTCGTTTAGTATTTTTCGCACAGATTGATTGCTGCCGTCCAATAGTTCAATTATATTTTTTAGTTTTTTGCTAATGGCTTCTTTTTTGTCCACGGTATTTTTTTGTATCCAGGCTACGTCCATCTTTATAGCAGTCAACTGCTGCCCTAATTCATCGTGTATTTCACGGCCAATTCTTGTACGTTCTTCTTCGCGGACATTTTGAAGGTGAGTCGTTAGGAGGCGTAGTTGTTCGTTGTAATTTTTAATCTGTAACTCTGCGCTTTTTTGTTCTGTAATATCTAACACAGTCCCAAATAATCGGGTAGGCGTTCCTGTTTCGTCTCGATCCAATTCAGCCCTGGTATTTACCCATCTAATAGAGCCATCTGGCCAAACGATCCGATGATCGAGATTATAATCCTTTAAACCTTCTTTTGCCCATTCCAGGTGTTCATGTATCAAGTTTGCATCCTCCGGATGAATTACTTCTCTCATAAATCTTGCTGGAATTATCAAATCTTCTGTTAGGCCGAATATACTGTTTGCCTGTTGCGAGAGAATCATCTCGTTTGCGACAAAGTTCCAATCCAAAAATCCAAAATGTGCGATCTCAGCACCTTTCAGTAATTTTTGAGTTAACTGTTGTTCATTTTCCTCTGCCATTTTCCGTTTTGTGATGTCCCGGGTTACTGCCAGTAAGGAAATAATTTCCTGGTCGGCGTTTCTCAATGGCACGGCATGAGTTTCGAGCCATCGTTGCGTGCCTTTAAGCCCTGTAATTGAGAATTCGGCTTGTACGTCCTTTCCGTTGAAAACATCTTCTACCAATTGGGTATAGACTGCCCGATAAGGTTCATTGATGAGGTTTATAACTTTCGCCCCTTTAACCATCTCAAAATTATCTGCTTCGATCATCGCGAGGCCGGCAGGATTCATGTCTAACAGGCGACCTTCTTCATCCATTAGTTTCACACATTCGGGTTCATTTTGCAATATTGTTTTTAACCTATTTTCACTTTCAGCTAACTCCATCTCCACCATTTTTCTTTCGGTGATGTCTTCGGCGTATCCATATTCGAGTTTGATGCCATTATCCGTAACAACATTTGTCTTGGCTGATATCCACCTAATCGTCCCGTCTGGCCTAATAATTCTGTAGTTAATATTTTCTTTGAGTGTGGCGCCAACATTTTCATGAGCTTTAAATATTCTTTCTTTATCATCCGGATGTATTGAAGTAATGAAATCAATGGGATTGCGGTAATGATCTTCACATTTTCTGCCCCACACAGTTTCATAAGACGGACTTATATACATTATCTGATGAGGGTCCAGGTTATTTACCCAATAAACACCCGGTATATTTTCCACAAGATTTTGGAATTGTTTGTTTAATTTAACCAACGCTTCTTCTGCCTTTTTCTGCATGGCAGCTTTCTCAAAAATTTCCAGCGCAAAAGATATATTTTGTGTGGCACCTTCGAGAAGTGCTACCTCTTCTTCATCGAAAAAATTTTTCGAATCTGCATATAGCGTGAAGGTGCCAATTACTTTCCCAAATTTTTTTATGGGTAGACCTATATTAGAGCGATAATTTCTTTTCAAAGCACGCACTTTCCATGGAGCCATTATAGGATCCGTTTCAATGTCGTTACAAGTAATTGTTCTGCCGTGGGTTATTGCCATTCCCGACGGGCCCTGTCCTTCCTTTACTAAATTATCTGCTTTTATTTTAATTTCAGAAAGATAACCCAGGTCTTCACCATCAAAGACCAAAGGTTGCACGTCATGCGTCTCTTGATTAATAAGGCCTATCCATGCCATTCTAAATTCACCGATATTTACAGCAATTTTGCAAGCTTCCTGGAATAGTGTTTTTTCATCTGTGGCATATACAATCATCTGATTAACCTGGCTAATAAAGCGATACAACCTGTTGCTTTTTAATATCTTTTGCTCTGCCAGCTTTTGCCGGGTGATATCTTTAAAATAAACAGAAAGTCCTTCAGGAGATGGATAAAGATTATTTTCAAACCACCTGTCAAAGGTTGGAAAATATTCTAGTACGGTCATTTGCTTTTGCTCCTTCAGTGTTTTGATATAGGCTTGATGAAAAGGAAGCCCGATAGCTTCTGGAAACTCGTTCCAGATATTTTTACCAACAAGACAAACGGGGTCGCGCCCTAATAGTTCTCCCGCTTTTTTGTTTACGTACGTATAATTCCAGTTTTTGTCAAGCGCCACGAATGCATCTGAAACTCGCTCTACAAGGGTTCGGAATTTTTCTTCACTTTCTTTCAATTCAATTTCATTTGTACGCCGTTCAATGGCAATTCTTATAAGGTTGGAGGCACGGTCTACCTGTATTAACTCTTCGGCTTTAGGATGTTGTATCCTCCTGCCATAAATGCCAAACGTCCCAAACACTTCGTGATCTCTGCCAAATATCGGATTGGACCAGCAAGATTTTAACCCATGCCTCAACGGCAAATCACTGATATTTTCCCATAGTGGATCAGTAGTAATATCTGATACAACTACCCTTTCTTTTCTAAATACCGCCGTGCCGCAAGATCCATTTTGGGGACCGATGGGAATTCCATTAATCAAATCGTTGTAAGCATCTGGCAAACTTGGTCCAGCGCCATTTATCAGTCCTGTCTTTTCTTGGTTTAGCAGTAAAATAGAACAAAGAGAGTCCTCACATACAGATTCATAATTCAACGCTATTTTGTGTAAAATTTCCTTTAATGGTTTTCCGGTCGCTATCATTTCCATTACATCTTTTTCACCCGCAAGAAGATCCTGGTTTTTTTTGCGCTCAGTTATATCACGTACAAAACTTAGATAATATTGCCCCTGTATCTTAGTAGCGCTTATTTCCACAGGAAAGACCGACCCGTCCTTTCTCTTAAGATTCCGTTCAGTCAAAGTTGAGTCCCCTTGCTTAATTTCATTAAACCTGGGAGATATATCTCCAGGTAAGAGTGTGGAGAGGTTGGTCATTTTCAATTGAAGCAACTCCTCCCTTGAGTAACCCAGCATCTCGCAAAACTTGTTATTTGCTTCTGTAAACAGGTAGTTTTCATCAGCTATGCAAATACCGTCGGATGCTTGTTCTATGATTGTACGTAGTTTTTCCTCATTTTTGCGTAAAGCTTCCTGCGCTATTGTCAATTCTGACAAGTCTATCCCTATTCCCACCATACAAGGCTGACCTTCGTAATCAATCCGATTACCTGTGAAAAAATAGGGAATTGTCTTTCCGGATTTCGCTAAAAAGTTAGCTTTTGTGCTATCCTCTCCTGCTTTAAAAATATTTGTAGCTTTTTCAAAAATTAATTTCCTGTCATTTAGATCAAAGAAGTCCTGTGGATGCATATGGCTTATTTCTTCGGACGCATATCCTGATATTTCCTCCCAATTTTTATTCCATCTTAGAAATTTCCTGTCCTGGTTACACAAGTAAAACACCCCAGGTAAACTGTTTATTATTGACTCAGATAGGTTTTTTTCCTTTAAGATCTGTTGATCGGCCTGTTTATGCTGTGTGATGTCTCTAATGAGACTGAGCACTTCATTTTCTCTTATGACAGCATAGCGGCATTCGAAGTCATGCATGCCATCGGGATAAGGCAATTGGTATTCATGTATGGGCAATGCACCTCCTTCCAAAACAATCCCGATGTTTTTTATAATTTCCGCGGCTATATTTGAAGGAAGCACTTCGGTACAACTTTTTCCGAGAAATTGCTCCGGGGTAACAAAAGTTTCCATGTCTTTGGGTGCCTGAAAATCGCTGATTACTCCCGAACGATCGGTCACAAAAATCAGATCGGGTATAGCATTTAAAAAAGCTGTGTTGCGCGCAAGGCTTCTTTGAAGTATTTCATTTTCATGTTTTCTGTCATTTGAAATGATTTTCTCCTGCTCTATAGCCGATTTAATAGTTTGAGCGAGCTTTGAAATATCTTCTTTCAAGAGGTAATCGTAGGCACCCAACTTCATCATTTTTACCGCAAACAATTCATCTGCTTTATCAGTTACCAGGATAAACGGTACTTTATATTTTTTCGCTTTCTTTAGTTCAATGGCTTGATCGGCATCCAGATCTTTGATGTGATGATTCGCCAGTATTATATCCGGTTCATACGTGTTCAACGCCACGATGTAGCAAGCTTTGTTATCAACTGCTTTTATTTCAAAATTAATTCTTGATTTTTGTAAATTAGAATGAATAGCTGTTATGTCTGCATCGTTGCTTTCAAGTAACAGTATCTTTATATTTGGCGACATGTGCGGAGGAGCTTAGTAGTAAATGTAAGTCCTTCTCACTATTTTTTTAATCTTTTTTTTTCTTGAGAAATTCAGTAATCAACTGTAGAGCATCTATGGAACCCGGTCAGACGGAGGCCTTCAGACCGGCAACGGTCTTTGTCTATCCTGGACAAACAGTTGACGGTCTTTTTCTGGCAAAAGATTGCACCAGTAAACAAACAAATAAACCTAATTTTTATTTTACCAAAGTTCCTTCCAAATCTTTATTTGCTAATTGTCCGCAAGCTGCATCTATGTCTTTTCCGCGGCTTACGCGCAATCTTACATTCACACGATGAGCAGCCAGGTAATCCATGAATTTTTGCGTAGCTTCTTTATCAGGTTTTTCGTAATCGGCATTTTCGATTGGATTGTATTCTATCACGTTAATCAAATGAACCGGAACCTGGCGGTAAATTTTTATCAGGTCATCCGCATCCTGGATTGAATCATTTTCATTCTTAAATAAAATGTATTCAAACGTGATATCATTTTTTGTTTTATCATAAAAATAATTCAACGCTTCTATCAATGATTTGATGTTATTGGTTTCATTAATCGGCATGATTTCGCTTCGCTTCTTATCATTGGCCGCATGCAACGATAAAGCCAGATTGAATTTCACACCATCATCACCTAACTGTTTGATCATTTTTGAAATTCCTGAAGTGGAAACGGTAACTCTCCTGGAACCCATGCCGAGGCCGTCTGGCGAGGTTATGCGCTCAATGGCTTTCAATACATTTTTATAATTCAACAATGGCTCGCCCATTCCCATAAAAACAATATTGCTTAGTTTTTTTCCATAAGTCTTTTCTGCGATCTCATTTAGCAACGCCGCTTCGTCATAAATTTCGTCAAAAGTTAAATTTCGCTTTCTGTCCATAAAACCTGTAGCGCAAAATTTGCAGCTAAGGCTGCATCCTACCTGCGATGAAACACAAGCCGTTTGCCTATCTTCTACAGGAATTAAAACGCCTTCTACCAAATGACCGTCAAAAGTCTTAAACCTGCTTTTTATGGTTCCATCGCTGCTGTATTGGGAAAGATCGCTTGTTAAAGAAGGAAAAGAAAAATTCTTTGAAAGAGAATCTCTCAATTCCTTGCTCAGGTTGGTCATGTCCTCAAAACTGCGTGCATGTTTTTTCCAAATCCATTCCCATACTTGCTTTGCGCGAAATTTTTTATCTCCGACAGATAAAAAATATTCGGTTAGTTCATCCAAAGTAAGTGTCCTGATATTTGTTTGAGCGCTCATTTTGCAAAGATGTATTAATTGTGGAATTGTTACCGGGTTTTATTTGTTAAATTGATAAGGGTTTAAAATATTTTACCTTGCACCTTTTTTAAAAAAATCGAAGATGGAAACAGTTTATGTGGTGGATGCCCTCAGGACGGCGATAGGTAGATACGGGGGTGCTTTAAGCTCTATTCGCCCTGATGATTTGCTCGCTGATGTTATCAGAGCTTTGGTAAGACGAAACGGGGAAATAGATGTAAATGAAATTGAAGATGTGATTGCCGGTGATGCCAACCAGGCTGGAGAAGACAATCGTAATGTGGCT
>DATCFI010000274.1:0-38477 GCA_036509585.1 Hanamia sp.
AAATGCCCGAGAGAACAGTCGCCCCGCCGATAAAAGATGCCATCCATTTTGATATTAATTTAAAACCCTGCACGCGTTTTTCTCTTTCCAATGGTGCGCCGGTGTATTACATCAACGATGGCGCCGAAGAAGTAACGATGGTTGAATTTGTGTTTGATGCGGGAAATAATTTTGAAGATAAAAATACAATCGCATCGGCTACCAATTATCTCATTAAAAATGGAACTTCAAAGAAGAATGCCTTTCAAATTACAGAGTATTTTGAATACTATGGAGCATACCTTAGCCGAACTTGCTATAACGAAACAGCAACGATTACTTTGCATTGTCTTTCAAAACATCTGAAAGCATTGCTGCAGGTAATCAGGGAATTGATCACTATTTCGATCTTTCCCCAAAACGAAATAGAAATATTCCAGCAAAATAGCATTCAGAGGCTTTCGGTAAATCTGCTGAAATGCGATTTTGTAGCCAACAGACTCATTGATGAATACCTTTATGGGGCCTCTCATCCCTATGGAAAAGTGAGTAATAAAGAAGATATCGAAGCTATTAAAAGAGAAGATCTTGCAGATTTTTTTAATCATTATTATTTAAAAGGCTGGTGTAGTATTTTTTCCGCGGGTAAATTGCCTGGAGATTTTGAGCAGTTGTTAGAAACTTATTTTGGCGACCTGAAGTTAAATGAAACGATTCCAACTGTAACCTATACACGCGAAATTGCTTCGCAAAAAAAATATAATATCATCAATGATAAAGATGGCGTCCAGGGAGCCGTTCGCATAGCCCGCCCCTTCCCAAACAGGCACCATCCCGACTTTAAGAAAGCAATTGTTTTAAATACTCTATTCGGCGGCTATTTTGGCTCTCGGCTGATGGCCAATATTCGGGAGGAAAAGGGCTATACCTACGGAATACATAGCTTTTTACAAAATCATATCAAGGACAGTTCATGGATGATAAGTACTGAGGCGGGCAAAGATGTATGTAGAGCCACCATAGAAGAAGTTTATAAAGAAATGAGTTTGTTACGGGATGTTCCTGTTGATGAAGAAGAATTGTTGCTGGTAAAAAACTATATGATGGGACTGAATCTTGGGCATATTGACGGGCCTTTTAATGTAATAGCCAGGTGGAAAAGTTTGATCTTAAACGGGCTGGATGAAAATTATTTTAATGATTCTATCGAAACCATCAGAACAGTTACTGCCAAAGATCTGCAGGATCTTTCCAACAAATATTTACAACCCGAAGAATTTTTTGAACTGGTTGTTATTTAATTTAGTTTTAGAGAAATAAACACATGAAATTTATCGTACGCCTTTTGGTAACAGCAGCGGTAGCGTATGGATTATCCATGATGCTGAAGCCCCATATTTTTATCGATTCCTATGCGACTGCATTAATATTCGTGTTAGTACTTGGATTGTTAAATGCCATCATCAAGCCCATTCTTGTAATCCTCACCTTGCCTATCACTGTTGTTACTCTTGGATTATTTCTTTTGGTTATTAACGTATTGATGGTAATTCTTGCCGATAAATTTGTTGATGGCATCCATATAGGCGGATTTTTATGGGCGTTTATCTTCGGAATTTTGTTGTCGTTTCTTTCTTCCACACTTACGAGTTTATTAGGAAGCGATAAATAAGAAAGAAGAAAAATTGTTGGTTTACTGTTAGTTCCTTTAATGCCAGATGATTTTTCTCCAAATGATCGCCGCTTTCTGCCTTTAGTCTTCTGCGTTTAGCCTTCAGCATTCCGCCTTCAGCATTCCGCCTTCAGCATTCTTTTTATTTACACCGGAAAATGCGGAAATTTGTCTGATGCAATTCAATAGAAATAATTTATCAGACGAAACACTCGTTCAACTGTACAAAGAATTATTACTGCCCCGAATGATAGAAGAGAAAATGCTTTTGTTGCTTCGGCAGGGAAGAGTGTCTAAATGGTTTAGCGGCATTGGCCAGGAAGCAATTTCTGTAGGTGCTACGCAAGCGCTTCAGCCGGATGAATGGATAATGCCTTTGCACAGGAACCTCGGCGTTTTCACGTCAAGAAAAATCTCTTTACCAGATTTAATAAATCAGTGGCAGGGCACAATAGAGGGTTATTCTAAAGGCCGGGAACGAAGTTTCCATTTTGGTACTAAAGAACATTTTATTTGTGGAATGATTTCCCATCTTGGTCCGCAACTTTCCATAGCCGATGGAGTGGCACTCGCCTATAAATTAAAAAAAGAGCAAAAGATTTCACTTGCTTTTACTGGCGAAGGCGGCACCAGCGAAGGCGAATTTCACGAAGCGATGAACGTGGCGGCCACATGGGATTTGCCAGTAATTTTTATAATTGAAAACAATGGTTACGCCTTGAGCACGCCGGTCAGTGAACAATATCGCTGTGAAAACCTGGTTGACCGTGCTAAAGGTTATGGAATGGAAGGTGTACAGATTGATGGCAATAATATTCTTACAGTTTATGAAACGGTGAAAGGTGTTCGTGAATATTGCATCAAAAATCAAAAGCCTTACCTGATAGAATGCATGACTTTTCGAATGCGCGGCCATGAAGAAGCAAGTGGTGTAAAATATGTTCCAAAAGAGATGTTTGAGCAATGGATAGAGAAAGATCCGATAAAAAATTACGAGCGCTTTTTAGTAGATGAAAATATTTTAACTAATCCTGAACTGGCAGAAATACGCGATCAGATTCACGATTACATTGATAAATGCACACAATCCTTAAATAGTCAACAACCAAACGCTAATAAATTTTCTTATTCGAATGCTGAGATTTCTAAAAGAGAAATTAAAGATGTCTGTGCAAAAAAGTCGGTTTCTTTTGAAAATGAAAAAAACAGGTTTGATGAAAGTAATAAAAACTTTTCGACGCCTTCCGAAAGAGGAAGCCGCTTTATTGATGCTATTAAAGAAGGGTTACGACAATCGATGATCGCACATCCCAACCTGGTTTTAATGGGGCAGGACATCGCGGAATACGGTGGAGCATTTAAGATAACAGAGGGCCTGGTAAATGAATTTGGAAAAGAAAGAGTACGCAGTACGCCATTATGTGAAAGCGCCATCGTAGGCGCTGCGCTCGGCCTTTCGCTCGAAGGTTTTAAAAGCGTAATGGAAATGCAGTTTGGCGATTTCGTTGCAGTTGGGTTCAACCAAATCATTAATAACCTTGCAAAAATCCATTACCGCTGGGGGCAAAATGCAGATGTGATCATTCGCATGCCAACCGGCGCAGGCGTTGGCGGCGGCCCGTTTCACAGCCAAAGTAATGAAGCCTGGTTTGTTCATACACCTGGTTTAAAAGTTGTTTATCCTTCTTCACCTGAAGATGCCAAAGGTTTATTAATTGCGGCCATTAATGATCCCAATCCGGTTTTATTTTTTGAGCACAAGGCATTGTACAGAAGCATCAGCGCCGATTTTCCGGAGGACTATTATGAAGTGGAAATAGGAAAAGCAAGACAGGTGCGTACGGGAAACGATGTTAGTATCATCACTTACGGAATGGGCGTTATCTGGGCTACGGAATATGCCGATGCGCATCCTGAAATTTCTATTGATATTCTTGACCTGAGAACTTTATTGCCATTGGATTACAAATCAATCAGGCATTCTGTAAATAATACCGGAAAGGTTTTGGTTCTTCATGAAGATACGTTCACAGGAGGCATCGGCGGCGAAGTAGCGGCGTGGATTGCACAAAACTGTTTTGAATTTTTAGACGCGCCGGTGATGCGTTGTGCCTCACTCGATACGCCTGTTCCTTTTAATGCTGAATTGGAAAAAAACTTTTTGGCTAAATCGCGCTTGGATGAAATGGTGCAGAAATTAATTCATTATTGATAAATTCAAAGCGAAGACCTAAGCGATAAAATTAAAGTTGCTTTGGATAAAGCAATTAAAAAAGTGTCTGCTAAGGATTTGTAAATTTCAAAAAATTATTCTTGCCTCATTCCACTTGCACAGTAAACCAGGAAAAATCCTGAATTTCTATTTATTCCACCGGAACATTTTTTAATCATCGGAAGAAATAATGAAAATCAATTTCATACAATTCGCATATTAAAGCAAAAGTTATCTATTTTTATTGCGATGCAACAATCTTTTTCTTTCTCCCAAAACGCCTGGCGAAGATTAAAAAAAAATAAAGGCGCGATGGTGGGGTTAATCGTTATTTGCCTGTCTATTTTCATTGGCATCTTTGCCTATTTTTTGGGCACCGACTCTACACCCAATGCTGATAGACAGATAGTGGAAATAATGGCCAGCAAGCCCGGGGATACTCAGTTATTTATCCGCGTAAAAAAAGAAAAACAGATATCAAATACCAGTGTTTTTAAACGCCTATTGTTAGGCGCCGAAGACAAATACGTCTATGTTCCTATCAATAGCTATGAAGAAGAAGGCGATTCGGTTTATGTCGAAAAATTTATTGATGAAGGTTTGCAGGAAAAAAGAGTATATGCAAAAAACAAACTGGCCGATAAAAATTTTATTGAATCAAAAACCTTTTGGCTGGGGACCGATACTTTTGGAAGAGACATTCTCAGCCGTTTATTGGTGGGTGTTCGTGTAAGCCTCGCCGTAGGTTTAATAACGGTGATCATTTCCCTTTCCATAGGAATTTTTCTGGGAGCCACCGCGGGCTATTATGGCGGCAGAACGGATAATATCATCATGTGGTTCATCAACGTGATCTGGAGCATGCCTACTTTACTCCTGGTTTTTGGAATCACACTTACTTTGGGAAAAGGTTTTTGGCAAATATTTATCGCTGTCGGATTAACAATGTGGGTAAGTGTTGCCCGCGTAGTGCGGGGGCAGGTGCTGGCCTTGCGTGAACTGGAATACATCCAGGCCGCAAAAGCATTAGGCTTAAAAAATCTTCGAATTATTATCCGACATATCCTTCCCAATGTGCTGGGGCCTGTGATTGTTATTGCGGCTGCCAATTTCGCCAGCGCCATCATTATCGAAGCAGGATTAAGCTTTCTTGGCGTGGGAATACAGCCGCCGACACCGAGCTGGGGATTGATGCTAAAAGAAAATTATAATTTTATTATCACACATAATCCGGCACTGGCGCTGGCCCCTGGTATTGCTATTATGATCCTTGTTTTAGCTTTTAATCTCCTCGGAAACGGATTAAGAGATGCGCTTGATGTGAGAGGATAGAGTCCATTATTCCACATTTTTGGGATAATCAAAAAACAAAAATTCTTTTTCAACTCCGCTGAAATCTTTCCAATGTTCGGTTTTAAATTTCAACGCAAACACAGCGCAGGTAGGCATATTATAAACCGGAGAACATTCTAACGAATTTATAAATTCTGTAATCGTTGGATTATGAGCAAATAGCGCGACAGTATTATTTTCATCATCTAAGTTTTCAACCACCTCATAATAATCTTTTATAGATGCCTCATATAAAGAGGGCATCAACAATAAATCTTTTTCATTCTTCCCATATTCTTTCATGAAAATCTTAGCCGTATTTTTTGCACGTTTTGCCGGGCTTGAGACAAAGGCATCAATTTTTATTGAGTTGTTGATCGCTCTTTTCGCCATCACGTGGGCGTCGTCTTTCCCACGCTCAATGAGGGTTCTGGCAAAATCCGAAAGTGATGGATCGTCCCAACTGCTTTTTGCGTGGCGTACAATCAAAAGTGTTTTCATGATTATTTATTTGTTTACTATAGACTGAATGAAGTAAAATAGTCGGAAACGATATATGCAAATTTGCTGCCTTTTTATGAAAAGAGCGCTTTATATTAAGAATTTATCTCCATCACTTCCTGCTTTTGGGCTATCTTTAAAACTCAAAGGATTACAACGTTTGCTTCGATTTAAATATTCTTTTTATGCCTTTACTGTTTTGCGTGTTGGCCATTCTGCTGCTAATTTTATTGGTGGTTTATTTTAAAATAGACACGTTTATTTCCTTTCTGCTGGTGAGTATCGGGCTGGGAATTGCGGTAGGGATGGACATTCACCGGATTTCATCGGCAATTACTAAAGGCATCGGAAATACATTAGGCCCTCTTGTTATCATTCTTGGTTTTGGTGCCATGCTGGGGAAACTGGTGGCCGATAGTGGTGCTGCGCAGCAAATTACCGCATCGCTCACAAAAGTTTTTGGTACAAAAAATATTCAATGGGGTGTGGCGCTCGCAGGATTAATCATCGGTATTCCTTTATTTTATACCGCCGGCTTTGTTGTGGTACTTCCCTTGATATTTGCCATTGCTGCATCCACGCGTTTGCCTTTGTTATACGTTGGTGTGCCCATGTTGGCTGCTCTTTCTGTCGCACATGGTTTTTTGCCTCCGCACCCGTCTCCTACCGCGATAGCAGAACAGTTACATGCGAGTATCAGTAAGACGTTGATCTATGGAATTATTATTGCTATACCTGTTATATCTCTTGCCGGTCCGTTGTTTGCCAAGACTTTAAAAAAATATAATCCCAAACCATCTAATGCCATTTTTCAAATACAAGCAATTCCGGAAAATGAATTGCCGGGAATTGGAATTAGTTTAATGACGGCGTTGATGCCGGTGATTTTGCTGGCTGTTACCGCCATCATTTCTTACTGCGTTTCGCCAACTGGTTTTATAGGGAAAACGATGGGCTTTATTGGCGATCCTAATATGGCGATGTTGCTGTCCGTTCTCATCGCTGCTTATTTCCTTGGAATAAAAAGAGGAAATAAAATTCCGGTTATCTCAAAGCAAATGGAAGAAGCCTTTAAGAGTATTTCAGTGATACTTTTAATAATCGCCGGTTCGGGCATTTTTATGCAGGTAATGAGCGATGGCGGTGTGAGTGTTTACATCGGGCAGATATTAAAAGATATGCAATTATCACCGTTGATCCTGGGATGGTTGATCGCCGCGATTATCCGTGTTTGTATCGGTTCTGCTACGGTTGCAGGACTCACCACTGTTGGAATTATGTTGCCGATTCTTGGTGTCAATGAACACATTCATCCTGAATTAATGGTACTGGTTATCGGCGCGGGAAGTCTGATGTTGTCGCATGTAAATGACGGCGGGTTTTGGCTGTTTAAAGAATATTTTAATTTAACAATCAAAGAAACTTTTCTCACATGGACGATAATGGAAACCATTGTTTCAGTAGCCGGCTTGGTAGGCGTTTTAATTTTGAATCATTTTGTGTAGCTGTGCATACCGAAGGTCGGACGGCTGCTAAATAGCTAACTTTGAAAGAGAAAAACACCAATGATGCTACGTGTCTTTTTAAAAAAATAAGAAAAATGTAAAACCAAAAAAATTACCTGCCGACCGGTAGGTTGGTTTGTTTACTGGTGAAAATTTTAATGAAAATTAAATATAACTTATGCCTAACACTCCCGATGAAATTCTGAAACTTTCAGGAATTACTTTGCCGCCACCACCGGAACCCAAAGGCGTATATAAGCCCTTTTTGCAGGTGGGAAATTTCGTGTATGTTTCGGGACATGGACCGGTATTGGAAGATGGAATCTTGATAAAAGGGAAAGTAGGCCTTGATATCAACGCTGATGCGGCAAAAATTGCTGCAAAGCAAACAGGCCTTACAATACTTAGTACGCTACAGGCAAATCTCGGTAGTCTCAATAAAATCAGGCGTGTTATCAAAGTGCTGGGTATGGTAAATTGTAAGCCCGATTTTGGGCAACATCCTTTTGTTATAAACGGCTGCAGCGAATTATTTGCTTTGATATGGGGCGACGAAAATGGCGTTGGTGTCAGAAGCGCCGTCGGAATGGGTTCTTTGCCCGAGAATATCCCGGTAGAAATAGAAGCCATGTTTGAACTTTATGAAGATGCGGATCAAATGGTAACTACTAAATCAATCACCGAAATAGAGATAGAAAAAAATGTCTGAAAAAGAATGGTACGAATTAAATGATCCGGACGAAATTGATTCGCCGGCATTACTTATTTATAAAGATCGTGTTGCGTCCAATATTAAAACAATGATCAAAATTGCAGGCGATGCCAAAAGATTGATGCCTCATGTGAAAACTAATAAGATGGCGGAGATCGTAAAGATGCAATTAGAAGCCGGCATTTTTCAATTCAAATGTGCGACGATCGCTGAAGCAGAAATGCTTGCCGATGCAGGAGTTAAGAGTGTTTTGGTCGCTTACCAATTAAACTTTTCAAAAGCAAAACGGTTTCTTTCTTTAATAGAAAAATATTCTCAAATTGAATTTGCCTCATTGGTTGATAACATTGATTCTGCGAAAATACTGAATGATTTATTTGCGAAAGAAAAAATGACTGCGAATGTTTTCATTGATGTGGATGCAGGAATGCACCGCACAGGAATTGAACCTGGCGAAAAACTTTTTAATCTTTTTTTAGAATTACAAAAATTGCCTAATATCCATTTTCAGGGATTACATATTTACGATGGCCATATTCGTGACGAAGATTTTCAATTGCGAAGACAAAAGGTGAAAGAAGCATTTGAAAAAGTAAATGCAGTAAAGCAAAAAATACTTGGGAATTCTAATTTGCAGGATGTAAAAATTATCGCGGGAGGAACGCCCACATTTACCGTTCATGCATTAAACAAAGAAGAGTATTGTAGTCCCGGAACTTGTTTGCTTTGGGATTATGGATATGATGCTTTATTGCAGGAACAACCTTTCGAATTTGCGGCGGTGTTACTGACAAGAATCATTTCAAAACCTGCACCGGGATTGATCACTACCGATCTTGGACACAAATCTGTAGCGGCTGAAAATCCGATTTCAAAGAGAATATTTTTTCTGAATTTAGAAGGTTATGAAGTTAAATCCCAGAGCGAAGAACATTTGATAGTAGAAGTAAAAGACTGGAATCATATTCATGTGGGCGATGTATTGTATGGAATTCCTTATCATATTTGTCTCACAGTTGCCTTGTATGATGAAGCGAATATAATTGAAAATGGAAATCTTGTAGATAAATGGAATGCTATCGCAAGGAAGAAGAAAATTACAATTTAAATTGCTTAAATTTTTTCATTGCTATTGAATACAAAATCGCATTATTTCTTTGTTTGCTGAAAACAATATAACAATCCAACAATTTAACCATATAACTATTTAACACTCCCAAAATGTCCAACTTTATTTTTGATGCCCACCTCGATTTGAGCATGAATGCCATGGAATGGAATCGTGATTTTACAAAACCCGTTCATGAAATTCGTGAAAGAGAAAAAGGAATGAATGATAAACCGGATAGATGTAACGGAACGGTTTCTTTACCCGAAATGCGAAAAGGAAATATTGGAATTTGCGTAGCAACGATGATAGCAAGATATGTAAAGCCGGAAAGCCCATTGCACGGATGGAATTCGCAGGAACAGGCGTGGGCGCAAACCCATGGCCAATTAGCGTGGTACAAAGCCATGGAAGATAAAGGAGAAATGTTTCAAATAAATAATGCTAAATCTTTAAAGGAGCATTTAAAAAGATGGGAAAAAAAAGAATCGATAGATTTACCCATCGGGTATATTCTTAGTCTCGAAGGTGCCGATTCTATTGTGAATATGAAATATCTTGAAAAGAATTATGAAAACGGATTGCGTGCTATTGGGCCTGCGCATTATGGCCCTGGCGTGTATGCTTATGGCACAGATTCCGAAGGCGGAATAGGAAACAAAGGGCGTGAATTATTAAAAGCAATGGAGCGGCTCAATATTATTTTGGATGCTACGCATTTGTGTGACGAAAGTTTTTGGGAAGCGCTTAAAAATTTTCATGGACCTGTTTGGGCGAGTCATAATAATTGCCGTGCGCTTGTTCCTCATAACAGGCAATTTTCTGACGAACAGATAAAAGTTTTGATTGAGCGCGGAGCGGTAATTGGCGGTGCTTTTGATGCGTGGATGTTAAAACCAGGCTGGGTTCGCGGCAAATCTGACCCAAAAGAAGAAGGTGTTTTGTTGTCAACAGTCATTGATCATATTGATCACGTTTGTCAGCTTGCAGGTAATTCTTTGCACTCCGGATTAGGAACTGACCTGGACGGTGGTTATGGTAAAGAACAATGCCCTGCTGATTTAAACACGATTGCAGATCTGCAAAAAATCCCTGAAATTTTAAAAGACCGCGGTTATTCTGAAGATGACGTGGAGAATATTATGTACAAAAATTGGGTTAGGTTTTTGGAAAAGGCGTGGGGATAGGAATTCTGGTTATTTGTTTGTTTACTTTAGGAAGATGCCTTATTTTTAAAAAACGATTTTAAAGTTCTAGAAGCCTAAAATACAATCTCATGTTTTTTATCAACTTAAAAATTTCATTTCGAAGCCTTATCCGTTCTAAAATTTACACCTTTGTAAGTATTACGAGCCTCGTAATGGGATTCATTGGGTTTATCTTCATGTTGCTTTATACGAATTATCAAAACAGCTATGAAAAATGGATACCTGGCAATTCAGCTATTTACCGAATAGATCAAAAGCAAGGTGTAAATTCTTTGAATTCAAATACGCCGGGGCCATTGGCAAACGCTGTTCAAAATGAATTACCGGATATAAAATACGCTACCGGCCTTCAGAAGTTTAACGTTGGTATGCCATTCTATTCCGGCATCAATAATTCTTATACGTTTAAAAACCTTTACGGCGTTGATTCTTCCTTTTTAAAAATCTTTCCGTTCAAATTAAAGTACGGTTCTTTCAGAGATTTTTATTCTCCTCAAACGATTATTCTTTCTGAGAAAGTAAGTGAAAGTTTTTTTGGCAATGCCAATCCTGTTGGCAAAACAATTTCAATGGGATATAATTTAGGTATGGATTTTACAATTGCCGGAGTGCTTGAAAATCCTGGGCCTACTCATTTGGATTTGGAAGCAATCAGTTGGTATTCGCAAGGTTCAGTGCCGCCATGGAATACAGGTATCACTATGCCGTACACTACTTATGTAGAAACAAAGAAACATGTGTCTGTTGCCGCTTTAGATAAAAAAATTGAAAATCTATTCAGAAAGAATTTAAAACAAAACGAAAAAGAATTAAATATTACCCTTGAGCCGATTAATCAAATTCATCTTAATTCTTTGATTTCAGGTGATGGAAATTTTAAGCTTTTAATTGCGATTGTATTGTTAGCAGGTTTATTGTTAGCCATATCATGCCTTAATTTTATCAATTTGGTTATTGCGAAATCATCCACCAGGAATAAAGAAATTGCAATAAAAAAAGTATTAGGAACTGGCAGAATTTCCTTAATTAAACAGTTCTTAAGCGAAACGTTTTTGCAAACGGTCATTTCATTTTTGATTGCGTTGGGCTTGCTATTTCTTCTGATGCCTTACTTACAAAAGATAGTTGGTATTCAGAGTAATTTATTTTCTTCTCTCGCAACTCCAAAAATTATTATTGAATTAATCGTTTCAGTTTTGATTATATCTGTCATTACCGGGCTTTATCCTGCATTGATGATTTCCGGAAAAAAGGTTTCTACTTTCTTAAAAGGAAGTTCTTCCGGTGAAAAAGGGAAAAGTGCATTCAGAAGTGTTTTGCTGGTAATCCAATTTACCATAGCGATTAGCTTTATTATTTCCTTGGTATTTATTAATAAGCAGATTCATTTCATGCAAAACAAAGAACTCGGATTTGACCCTTCTAAAGTCGTTAATATTTCGACGATGAATTTTTACGCTACGCCTAGTATTTTTGATCATGATAAAATTAAACTGCTCGAAATACCCAATGTAGAAAGCGCAACTGTTACAAGTGATGTGCCGGGCGAAACACTGAAAAGTTCTGTCATCATTAATGTTAATGGGGATCAATTTGATTTAAAATCCATGACAGTTGATTACGATTATTTTAAAACCCTTGGCATTCCGTTGGCAGACGGAAGAGATTTCTCAAAAGCGTACATAAGTGATAGTTCCAACTCTGTAATATTGAATCAATCTGCGCTTCAGGAAATGCATTTAAAATCACCGATAGGGAAAATTTTGAAATTGAATGATAGCGTTTTCTACACTATTATCGGTGTTTGTAAAGATTATTTTAATAATGGATTTTCAGAACATATTCCTCCGATAGCTTATACCATGACCAATCCAATAGGAAAAACAGAGCGTCCGAATATTTTATTAAAAGTTGGTACAGGAAATATAATGGCAACGGTAGAGAAATTGAAAACATTATGGACATCAATTTCACCAATGGATCCGCAGCTTCGCTTTTCGTTTCTGGATGAAGATTATCAAAAACTTTTTGTTCAAAGTGAAAGACTAAGCAGCGTATTAAAAATAGTTTCCTATTTATCTCTGTTCATATCCCTGATGGGGCTTTTTGGCCTGTCAAGTTATATTCTCAGTCAAAGAAGAAAAGAATTAAGCATCCGCAAAGTCATTGGTGCTTCTGTATTTGATATATTTTTATTGTTAAATAAAAATTTTGTAAAACTGATTTTGCTTTCCAGCTTATTAGCTTTTACCCTCAGTTATTTTTTTATAAAAAACTGGCTTACGAATTATGCTTATCAGATAAATATTAATATGGGAATATTTATGGTGGTACTTTTCATTATTTTACTTCTTACAATAATGACGGTTACGCTGCAATCTTACAAAACAATAAGAGAAAGCCCTGTGAAGAATTTGAAATCTGAATAATCAATTTAATGAGAAGTTCTTTAAAGTTGTTGAAGTTAATTTCAATTTTTTATATCATAATCCTTATGCATCAATTCTTTCATCGGCTCAAAAAGATTCTTAAAAACAGAATTGTATTTTTCATAAACAGTAGAGCTCTTTAAATCAGGCTTTACGATTTGGCTGATGCGTGGTTTTAATGAAGAATAATTTTTAATCATTTTCATGGCTTTCATATTTAACAGCGCTGCGCCAACCGCTGATGAATCCTGGGTTTCAATGACCAAAAGTTTTTTCCCGGTGATATCGGATAAAATTTTCATCCATGTTTTAGAATGAATAAAGCCTCCGCCAACAATCAGGTTTTCAATTTTTGAAGTAGATGATTCCACGATTTGTAACACCTGGTTCATGGAATAACAAATACCTTCCAAAGCCGCGCGTAAAAAATAAGCTTGTGTATGAAATGGCTTTATTCCAAAAAAAACACCGCTCGCTCTTCCGTCCCAAACAGGCGCTCGTTCACCATATAAATACGGCAAAAAAATCAAACCTTTACTTCCCGCGGGTATTGAATCAATTTGGTTAAAAAGATTTTTATAATCTTTTTCTGTAGGTTTTTCAATATCTAAGAAGCCTTCAAACAACCATTGCACGACATTTCCTCCATTATTAACCGGGCCGCCACAGATAAACGTTTTATCATCCAGTAAATAATTAAATGTCATTTCCCGGAAATTAAAAACCGGTTTTGGGCTTGCAATTCTTACCGCACCGCTGGTTCCGATTGTTAATGCAGCTGTGCCTTTATCGATCGCGTAGCTTCCCAGGTTTGCAAGACAACCGTCGCTGGCGCCAATGCAAAAGGAAGTCTCGGAAGAAAGAGATAATGAATTTAATATTGAATTATCAGTAAGTTTTCTGATAAAATTGGTTGGTTTTGGTTCTGAAAGCTGACCCGCATTAATGTTGCACAATTGCAATGAGGCCTTATTCCATTGCAATGTCTTAATATTAAAAATACCGGTGGCAGATGCAATAGAATAATCAGTTTCATAAACGCCAAATATGCGGTACCAAATAAATTCTTTTATGGAAATAAATTTGAAAGCAGCTTTAAAAACTGACGGCTGGTTTTTCCGCAGCCAGATAATTTTACAGAGCGGAGTCATTGGATGAATAGGCGTTCCGGTTGCTTTGTAAATACTTTCTGCTTGTTTGGATTTCCTGATTTGCTCAGCGATTTTTTCACTTCTTGTGTCTGCCCAGGTTATCAAATGAGAAATCGGCTTATTTTGTTTGTTTACTGCTATCAGCCCGTGCATCGCGCTGCTAAAGCTGATCGAAAGCGGAGGATAATGCAAAGTGTCCACGATTTCCGTTATGCATTTTGAAAAAGCGTTCCAGATGATTTCGGGGTCCTGTTCAGCATATCCGGGCTTAGGGTTTTGAGTAGAATAATACAATTGAGAATCGGCGATAACGGTTCCTTTACAGTCCATTGCAATGGCTTTGGTACTGCCGGTGCCGATATCAATTCCGATAAAATAGGGTTGATTTTTTTCGTTTGTCATTTGAAGAAATAAAGGTATTGATTTCCCTTTCAATTTTCTTTTTGCCGGATTTTTTATTTGGTAATTGTTTACCTCTAAGCATTTGGTACAGAGATTATCGCAGATTCAAAACTCAAATTTTTTGCTTTTGTTCCGTAACAATAAATTTGATTAAAGCATTATTCACTTTTCTTTTCCAATTCTTTTTGGGAAAATGAACCGGATTGCCGCATTTTTGCAGGTATGATTCATTTTGAAAAATTTGTTTTAGATAATGGGTTGCGTGTGCTCGTTCATGAAGATAAAAGTACACCGATGGCGGTGCTGGATGTTATGTACGACGTAGGCGCCAGGGACGAAGATCCCAAACAAACGGGTTTTGCGCATTTGTTTGAACACCTGATGTTTGGGGGAAGTGTGCATATAGAATCGTATGACGAACCCCTGCAAATGGCAGGTGGCGAAAACAACGCTTATACTACAAACGATCTGACCAATTATTATTGCCAGTTGCCTTCCGAAAATATTGAAACGGCTTTTTGGCTGGAGAGCGACCGGATGCTTTCGCTTGCATTTAACGAAAACTCGCTGGAAGTACAACGAAAAGTAGTCTGCGAAGAATTTAAAGAGCACTATATCAATAAGCCTTACGGCGATGTGTGGCATAAACTTCGTGAGCTGGCCTATAAAGAACATCCCTATAAATGGATGACAATTGGTAAAGAGCTAAGCCATGTAGAAAATGCCAAATTACAGGATGTAAAGAATTTTTTCCTTAAACATTATACGCCTTCTAATGCGATATTAACAGTAGCGGGAAATGTGACAGTGGATAAAGTAAAAGAATTGGCTCAAAAATGGTTTGGTGATATTCCGCCCGGCGGAAAATATGTAAGAAATATAAAGCAGGAGCCAGTTCAAACCGAAACGAGAAGGTTGGAAATAACCGCGCAGGTGCCGCTGAACGCACTTTATAAATGTTGGCATATGTCGTCCAGGATTGATAAAAGATATTACACGGCTGAAGTAATTTCAGAAATTCTCGGAGGCGGTACTTCTTCAAGATTGTTTCAAAGCCTGGTAAAGGAACAGCAGTTATTCAGCAACATAGAATGCTCTACTTCAGGAAGCATAGACGCGGGCTTGATATGTATAGACGGGAAATTAGTGAAAGGCGTAAGCCTGGAACAGGCGGAAAAAGCAGTTCTTGATGAGCTCGAAAAGATAAAGACGGAACAGATCAGCGAACAGGAGTTGCAAAAAATAAAGAACAAAACCGAAAGCATGCTTGCTTTTGAAGACATCAGCCTGATGAACAGGGCAAATAGCCTGGCCAATTATGAATTGCTTGGCGATGCCAACCTGATGAATACCGAATTAGAAAAATACCAGGCTGTAACCCGTGAAGAAATCCTCGAAGAATGCAATCTGGTCTTCACGGAGGAGAATTGCACCACGCTTTACTATCGGGCGGCTGCGAACTAAAAAGAAGTCAACGATTGCGTTTTTATCGTAAATTTGTGCCTGTAAAATAAATAAGAAATCTCTTTTGAAATACAACCAGTCCACATTAAATAAATTAGAAAAGATTCTTGATGAAGCTGGCTATATCGTTCGCTATGAACGCGGTTCTTTTCAAAGCGGGTATTGCATACTGGAAGATAAAAAAGTTGTGGTACTCAATAAATTTTTAACCCCGGAAGGAAGAATCAATGCATTAATGGATATTATTCCGACGGTGACGATCAATTATGATTTGCTCACACACGATTCCCAAAAACTTTATGACGAAGTGATGGTCCACATTGAAGGACTCGAAAAGTAAATTCTTTTTTCACATTTCTTTCCTCCTTGCCTGCTAAAAATTTGATAGCTTTGACTGGTGAGTTATCCTGATCTTCAGATTACTTTTCTTGGTACCGGTACCAGCGGAGGTGTTCCCATGATTGCCTGCGAATGTGATGTATGTGTTTCCAAAAATGAGAAAGACAAGAGACTGCGCAGCAGCATTTTGGTTCAAAGTAAAAAAACAACGTTAGTGGTGGATACCACACCCGATTTTCGCACGCAGATGCTTTGTGAAAATGTAAAAAAACTAGACGCGATCATTTTCACCCATCCTCACAAAGATCACACCGCCGGGCTCGACGACATCAAAGCGTATAATTTTTTTCAACATAAACCAATGGAGGTTTATGCCAATCAGCTTACACAGGAGGGTCTTAAAAGAGAATTCTATTATATTTTTTCTGAGCATAAATATCCTGGTATTCCTAATATTAATTTGCACACCATCACCGATAAACCTTTTATGGTGGGCGATATACCGGTAATTCCGATCCTGGTTTTTCACTTAAAAATGCCGGTGCTGGGCTTTCGGTTTGGCGATTTTACCTACATCACGGATGCCAACAGGATAGATGATAATGAAAAGGAAAAAATATCAGGAAGTAAAATTCTGGTGTTAAATGCATTGCGTAAAAAGGAGCACATTTCGCATTTCAATCTGCAACAGGCTATAGACGTGGTGGAAGAATTAAAAATTCCAAAGGCGTATTTCACCCATGTTAGCCACCAGCTGGGCCTGAATGACGAGATCAATAAAGAATTGCCTTCAAATATTCAGTTGGCCTGGGATGGGTTGAAGATAAACGTAGAAGGGAATTGATTTCTCCCAATATTAATAAGATCGATGTTCAAGTAGTAAAGTACTGATTCCAATTCCGGTACGGTTACCCGCGTTCAGTGCTTACTTTCTTTCCGCATTACTTTTGCCTACTTTTGCAACAATATTTTAGTTAGTTATTAGAAATATAAAACATGTCATCACAAAAAAAACAATTAAAAGGTTTTGGTTCTACAGCCATACATGCAGGCCATGAAACTGAAGGGAATTTTTCGCATTTAACGCCTATTTACGCGAGCAGTACATATGTTTATGATACTGCAGAACAGGGCATGCGCCGGTTTAACGGCGAAGAAAAAGGCTATATCTACAGCCGCTGGGGAAATCCGTCAATGACTGAGGTAGAAGGAAAGATTGCTGCGCTGGAGAGTTTTGGAATCACAGAAAATAATGCGCCGTTGCAATTGAAAGCACGCGTACATGCCAGCGGCATGGCAGCTATCAGCACTTTAATGCTGGGTAATTTAAAAAGTGGCGATAAAATTTTATCGCATTATTCACTATACGGTGGTTCGCAGGAAATGATGAATAGGTTGTTACCTGGTTTGGGAATCGAAGGAATTATTGTGGATCTCAGGGATCTAAATAAAGCCGAAGAAGCGATAAAGAATGACCCCGCAATAAAAATGCTGTACCTCGAAACACCTGCCAATCCTACGATTCAATGTGTGGACATAGACGAGCTTTCTAAACTGGCCAAACAACACGGTCTTATTGTAGCTGTAGATAATACGTTTGCGACGCCTTACCTCCAGCAACCTTTTAAATACCAGGTGGATTTTGTAGTTCACTCCACTACTAAATTTTTGAACGGCCACGGAACTGCGGTAGGTGGAGCGCTTGTTGGAAGAGATATTGATTTAATGAATACAAAATTAGAAAAAGTGCATCGCCTCTTAGGCGGAAGCACCAATTCTTTTGATGCTTTTTTACTGGCGCAGGGAATGAGAACGCTTGAAGTAAGGATGGAAAGGCATTGTGAGAATGCGATGAAAGTAGCGCATTTCCTTGACGAAAATTCAGCAGTGAGCAAAGTAAATTATTTGGGATTGACTTCTCATCCGGACCATGCAACATCTAAAAAGCAAATGAAACATCCGGGACCAATGCTAAGTTTTGAAATGAAAGGCGGGCTGGAGGCTGGAAAAAAATTCATCAATAAATTACAAATGTGCGTGAGAGCAGTTTCCCTGGGCACATGTGATACGCTTTTGTCTCATCCAGCTTCTATGACACATTATGGCGTACCCAAAGCAGACAGGGAAAAGTATGGTATCACCGACGGATTGATAAGGATGAGTGTAGGGATAGAAAATATAGAAGATATTTTAAGCGATTTGGAACAGGCGGCGTCTATCGCCCGATAATGAATAGTTTAAAATTGTTAACCAGGAAAATTTAAAATGGAAATTAAAATCCGGAAAGCGGTAAAAGAAGATTGCCAATCCATGATGCAGCTTATCCATGAACTGGCGGTTTACGAAAAAGCACCTGGTGAAGTCACCGTTAAATTTGATCATTTTGTAGAAAGCGGTTTTGGCGAAAACCCTGTATGGTGGGCATTTGTAGCTGAAACTGAGCATAAGGTAATTGGATTTGCCTTATATTATATTCGCTATTCTACATGGAAAGGGCAACGAATGTACCTGGAAGATATTTTGGTAAATGAACCGTGGCGAGGAAAGGGAATCGGTAAATTATTATTTGATGAGTTAATAAACGAAGCAAAAGAAAAAAATCTTTGTGGGATGGTTTGGCAGGTACTGGAATGGAACGATCCTGCGATTAATTTTTATAAAAAATATGAAGGAGTAAGCTTTGATAATGAATGGGTGAATTGTTCTTTGGAAATAAAAAATAAGAAAAACATAAAACAGTAAATCAACAAATAATCCTGATTCTTATTTCCCAATAGACCATTAAACTAATAAACCAATTAACTTAATTATATGGCTGAAAAAATTTCAATGGGGAGTAATGGAGAATTAAACGTTCCCAATAATCCGACGATCCCTTATATAGAAGGAGATGGCATTGGGCCTGATATCTGGAGTGCAAGTGTGCGCGTGTTTGATGCGGCCATAGAAAAGGCATACCAGGGTAAAAAGAAAATTAACTGGTTAAAAGTATTGGCTGGTGAAGAAGCCTTTAATAAAACCGGGGAATGGATGCCGAAAGAAACCATGAATGCTTTCAAAGAATATTTGTTAGCCATAAAAGGACCACTTACAACACCTGTTGGAGGCGGTATTCGTAGCCTGAATGTGATGCTACGACAGGATTTGGATTTGTATGTTTGTCTTCGCCCAATAAAATATTTTGAAGGAGTGCCTTCTCCGATGTGGCAACCTGAAAAGGTAAACATGGTTATTTTCAGGGAAAATACAGAAGATATTTATGCGGGAATCGAATACATGACCGGAACGCCGGAAGCAAAAAAATTGTTGGATTTTTTGCAAGATGAATTACAGGTAAAAAAAATTCGTTTTCCTGAAACGACTTCTTTCGGCATAAAAGTCGTGAGCAAAGAAGGATCGGAAAGATTGATCCGCGCTGCGATAAAATATGCCATTGATAATAAATTGCCTTCTGTTACTTTGGTACACAAAGGTAACATCATGAAATTCACGGAAGGCGCATTTAAAAACTGGGGATACGAAATGGCAGAACGTGAATTTAAAAATGATGTTTATACATGGCCACAGTGGGAAGCAACCAAAAAAGATCGGGGGGAAGCAGTTGCCAATGAAGATATGCGCATTGCCGTTATCGGTGGGAAAGTAGTTATTAAAGATGCGATTGCTGATAATTTTTTGCAACAGGCATTGCTGGCGCCACAGGATTATTCCATTATCGCCACGCTAAATCTAAATGGAGATTATATCAGCGATGCGCTGGCGGCACAGGTTGGTGGTATCGGAATTGCTCCGGGAGCCAATATCAATTATATGACAGGCAGCGCCGTATTTGAAGCTACACATGGCACTGCGCCACGGTTTGCCAATACCAACAGCATGAATCCTTCTTCTTTGATATTGAGCGGAGTAATGATGCTGGAATATATGGGCTGGAGAGATGCCGCAGAAATTATCACTAATGCAGTGGGCAAAACCATTCGTAATAAAACTGTGACAATAGATTTTTATAACCTGATGAAAGGCGGAACGCTCCTGAAAACAAGCGAATTTGGAGATGTGATCATTAAAAATTTGTGAGCACTAAAATGTGGCCAATTAATACCTTATTATGTTTGTGAACTAATTAATAAAAATGAAAACAAAAACTGAAAAATGAATGATCACTTTTAATATCCACATCAACAATATTCATTACCTACAATCACAAAGATTTTGATAATATTGCAAAAAATACTTCACTAAAAATATATAAACCAACCAAATGACAAAAATTAAGGTAGCCAATCCTGTAGTAGAGATTGACGGAGATGAAATGACACGCGTAATCTGGAAATTTATCAAAGACCAACTCATACTTCCTTATGTGGATCTGGATATTAAATATTTTGATTTAGGCATTCAACACCGTGATGCCACCGATGACCAGGTAACCATAGACGCAGCCAACGCCATCAAAAAATACGGCGTAGGAATCAAATGTGCTACCATTACCCCCGATGAAGCAAGAGTAGAGGAATTTGGTTTAAAACAAATGTGGAGGAGCCCCAATGGAACGATCCGGAATATTCTGGACGGTACCGTTTTTCGGGAGCCGATCGTAATGAAAAATATTCCGAGACTAGTTCCCAACTGGACTGCACCAATCATCATTGGTCGCCACGCTTACGGAGATCAATACCGCGCCACCGATACCGTAATAAAAGGAAAAGGAAAATTAACAATGACATTTACACCAGAAGGTGGAGTGCCTCAAACCTTTGATGTGCATGATTTCAAGGGCGATGGTGTCGCTATGTGCATGTATAATGTAGATGAAAGTATAGAAGGTTTTGCAAGAAGCTGTTTCAATATGGCTTTGAATAAAAAATGGCCTTTATATCTTTCTACAAAAAATACAATCCTTAAAAAATACGACGGACGTTTTAAAGACATTTTCCAGACAATCTTTGAAAATGAATTTAAAGCCAAATTCGAGGAAGCAAAAATTACTTACGAGCATCGCCTGATAGATGATATGGTCGCAAGTGCTTTAAAATGGCATGGCAATTTTATCTGGGCTTGTAAGAATTATGATGGCGATGTGCAGAGTGATACGCTGGCACAAGGTTTTGGATCGCTCGGTTTAATGACGTCCGTTTTGATAACACCTGATGGAAAAATATTGGAAGCAGAAGCAGCGCACGGAACGGTAACGAGGCATTTCCGGGAGCATGAGAAGGGAAATTCTACCTCAACTAACCCCATTGCTTCAATATTCGCGTGGACAAGAGGGCTGGCTTTTCGTGGGAAGCTTGATAAAAATCAAGAATTAATTGACTTTGCAAATACACTGGAAGAAGTGTGTATTGAAACAGTGGAAAGTGGTAAAATGACAAAGGATCTTGCCGTGTGTGTCAGTGGCAATAAGGTTTCGCACGGAAAAGACTATCTGAATACTGAAGAATTTTTAGATGCATTGGTTGAAAACCTAAAAATTAAAGCCGGTCAAAAAGCGAAAAATTAAAAAATTGTGAAAAATTCGGAACAAAGTTTGTGTCATTAAGACATCAAGATCAAAATATCCCATAATAACTATCAGGGGAAAAATAATTAGTTGCATTTTGCTCATTAGGAAATTTTGGTTTTTTTAATTTTTTGCTAAGATGGATATTAAATTATTAGAAAAACGAAAACCTGCTATAGAAAAACTAAGTTCAAAATTTTCGGTTGAAACCCAATTTAAATTGATGGCGGACTATGCTCCAATGCCAATGTGGGTCACTGATATTTATGATCAAAGTACGTTTTTTAACCAGGCATGGCTGGAGTTTACAGGAAGAGGCATAGAAGAAGAATATGGAAAAGGATGGATGGAAGGAATTCATCCTGATGATTTGAATAAATGCCTGAAAATTTACGATGCAGCCACTCAAACACACAAAAGATATACTGCCGAGTATCGGTTAAGACGATACGATGGCCAGTATCGTTGGGTATTAGAAAATGGAGTTCCGCAATTTACTTCGGAACATGTCTTTGATGGTTTTTGTGGCTCGTGTGTTGACGTCCATAATATCAAAGAAATTGAGCACAGAAAAGATCAGTTTATTGTCGCGGCCAGCCATGAATTAAAAACACCACTAACTTCCCTTAATATTTATCTTCATCTTTTATCGGGTATTTTTGGAAGCGGTTCACAGGAAAAGTTTAATCATTATATTTCCGGAGCCATCGACCAGGTAGATAAAATTAACGGGCTTATTAATCATCTTCTTGATTTGTCTAAAATTCAGTCGGGCTCGTTAGAGCTTGAATGTTCTGTTTTTTCATTCCAGGCTTTGGTAAAATCTATCGTAAAAAAAATGCGTGTCATAATTCCGTCACATGAGATCATATTAAATGGAAAAATATCCGGAAAAGTAAAAGGTGATCCGGAAAGAATTTCACAGGCTTTCGAGAATTTATTATCGAACGCAGCAAAATATTCAAAAGAGCAGGACAAAATAATTGTGGAGTTATACGAGGATACCAAAAATGTAAAAGTGAGTGTTACTGATTTTGGAATAGGAATTGCTAAAGAACATTTATCAAAAATATTTGAAAGGTTTTATAAAATACCTGGCAAAAAAGAAGAAACTTTTCCGGGAATGGGTATTGGTTTATACCTTTCGCAGCAAATAGCAAAAAAACATGGAGGAAAAATAGAGGCCGAGAGTGAAAAAAATAAAGAAACTAAATTTACGCTGAAAATCCCTATTCATAAAAGTTCGGTTAAACATAAATAATGGCCAAAATTTTAGTAGTTGACGATGATACAGATATACTGTCCGTCATGGAGATTTTATTATCAATGAAAGGATTTGAGGTGCAGGTTACCTCTAAGGGAGAAAACGCGCTACCAAAAACAGAAAGCTTTAAGCCAGATCTTATTTTGTTAGATGTTCTTATATCAGGCCATGACGGAAGGGTGATCTGCAAACAATTAAAATCAAATAGAGAAACAAGCCACATACCTGTAATTATGTTTTCAGCCCATCCAGGGGCCGCCGCAAGCATTGCGGAATACGGCGCCAACGATTTTATCGCCAAACCCTTTGATGTGAACAATCTAATGAAAAAAGTAAATGCGCAATTAGGAATAAATCCAGCTTAACTTTTCTTCCCGGAAAGGTATGCTTCGATAATAAATCTCACAGTAAATAAACAAATTCGGCTGATTTTTATTTAAGTAGGAATCCGAAATCCATAACCCTTTTTCCCATTTTATTCATTTCCTTAAGGCACTATATTGACAATTCGCACTTCAGGTAACAGTCTTTATCAAGGCTTTTATAAAGTTCTTTACTTAAAATGATAAATCGTATTTTCATTCTGAAAATAGGACCTGCTACATTTTAATTTTAAAAACTTTCTGCATGATCAATAGTCTCTCTTGTCCAAAACTTTTAAAAAGAAAATTACTTTTTAATTGGATAGCGATTTTTTTTGCCTTTCTTCTTATAGGCTCTTGTAAGCAAAAAGAGAAATTGATTCCTGTGGATTCCGCATTCAGTCAATATATAGATGGATACACTTCGGGCACTATTTCAAAAACGGCCGTCATAAAAATACAGTTGGCCGCCGATGCATCGACTACACATCCGTTAGGAGAGGTAGTTGATAAAAAATTGTTTAGTTTTTCGCCTTCGGTGAATGGAAAAGCTGTATGGCTGGATGCGCGCACGATTGAATTTCAGCCTGCCGAAAACTTAAGGGCTGATCAGTTATATAAAGTTTCATTCAGCCTGTGCAAAGTAACCAAAGTGCCGGAGAAATATGCAGATTTCATATTCAATATCCAAACCATAAAACCCTCTTTCCAGGTAAAAGATTTTGGGCTCAGAAGCACTGGAGCGAAGGATAAGATGTTTCTTCCCGGTATCATAGAAACAGCAGATATTGAAGATGATGCTGACGTGGAAAAATGGCTAACCGCTTCTGAAAATGGTAAAAATTTAAAGATAACGTGGCAGCATAACGGTAATGTAAAGACGCATAATTTTACCGTGGAGGACATTGAGAGGAAAAGTACCGAGCAGAACATGTCCCTGGCCTGGAACAGCGCCCCGATGAACATTAAAGGATCTAAAACCCTGTCGGTACCTGCAGTTGGCAATTTCAAAGTTTTGAATGTAATGGCTATGAACGATGCGGAACAATATGCGTCCGTGCAGTTCAGTGACCCGGTATTAGTAGGCCAGGATTTAACAGGATTGATTATTATCAGCGATCAGAAAGATATTACCTACAGTATCAACGGAAGTGAGGTGAAATTATACACCGGCGATAAATTGGACGGCAATTATACTGTCAGTATTAATCGGGGTATAAAAAACACTTTTGGCGATACTCTTCAACAGGGATATACTTCGAATGTATTTTTTGAGAACAGAATGCCATCGGTAAAAATACTGAGGCGAGGGAATATTCTTCCAAATACAGGGAAATTAATATTACCATTTGAATCCACGAATTTAAACGCCGTTGACATCAGCATCATCAAGATATATGAAAATAATATTCCACAATTTTTGCAGGGAAATAACTTAGACGGTGAAGATGACTTGCGGCGGGTAGCCAAACCTATTGTGCAAAAAACATTGCGACTTGATGATGATAAAACGTTGGACCTACATCAAAAACAGCGCTTCTCACTTGATATAGATAAATTCTTGAAAACCGAGCCTGGCGCCATTTATAGAGTCACTATCGGCTTTCGCCCTGAGTATTCGTTGTTCAATTGCCAGGGCAAGGATACCACCTCAGGCGATGAGGAGGAAAATTCTTATGATGAAGATTATTATAGTTATGACCGGGACGGAGGAGATGATGATGACGATTTCTGGAGACGCTACGATAATTATTATCCTTATGGATACAATTGGGATAAACGAAATAATCCCTGCTCAAAATCTTATTACAATAAAGACCGTTGGGATAGCAGAAATATCATTGCTTCCAACATAGGACTTACCGCGAAACGTGGCGGCAATAATTCATTAACCGTAGCAGTGTCCGATATTTTAACTACTGAACCAATGAGTAATGTGGAATTAGTGGTCATGGATTATCAGCAACAAATTCTCGCAAAAGCAAACAGTGATAAAGATGGTTTCGCAAATTTCGATCTCAAACAGAAACCTTATCTCATAATTGCCAAACACAATAAAGAAAAAGGGTATTTAAAAATTGATGACGGAAGCAGTTTGCCATTAAGCAGGTTTGATATCAGTGGTGAAGAAATTAAGAATGGCATTAAAGGATTTATTTTTGGTGAAAGAGGTGTTTGGAGGCCCGGAGATTCTCTTTATATCAATTGCATTATTGAGGATAAAGACAGCAAACTGCCTGAAGGGCATCCCGTGGAGTTTGAGTTGTTCACCCCACAAGGGCAACTTTTTCAACGAAAGGTACAAGCCAATGCTAATGAGGGTTACAATGTATTTAGAACTGCTACCCTGCAAAGTTCTCCTACTGGAAATTGGCTGGCAAAAGTAAAAGTAGGAGGCGCTGTTTTTGAAAAAAGAATCAGGATTGAAACAGTAATGCCCAATCGTTTAAAAATTGATCTGAACTTTGGAAAGGATTCTATGCTCGGAAAAAATATACCAGGCACAGGTGAACTTTCATCACGATGGTTATTTGGCGCTCCGGCTAAAAATTTAAAGGCTAAAATTGATGCTTCTTTGTATGCTAAGAAAACATCTTTTCCAAAATTTAAGGATTATACATTTTATAATCCTACCTCGAAATATTCCACAGAATCAAAAACCATTTTTGACGGTACTTTAAACGAGGACGGTAAAGCAACTTTTAGCCCCAATTTTCAAACTGAAGAAAATGCGCCGGGCATGTTAAGCGCCAATCTTTTAGTGAAAGTTTTTGAACCGGGTAGCGCGTTTAGTATCAATAGCCTTACGATTCCATACAGTCCTTATACGAGCTACGTTGGCCTTAAATTGCCTGAAGGAGAAAAACCATGGGGCTTTTTAACTACCGGGAAAACACATGCCGCCCAGATTGTGGATGTAGATAATAAGGGGAATTTAATAAGCGGAAGTGAAGAAGTGGAAGTGCAATTTTATAAAATTCAGTGGCGTTGGTGGTGGGATAACAGTAGCGACAATTTTAGCAATTTTACACAGGACAAATACAACAAATTAATAAAAACAGAGAAAGTTCAGTTGGTAAATGGTAAAGCAAACTGGAATTTTAATGTCGGTGATAATGACTGGGGCAGATACCTCGTTTTGGTAAAAGACCTGAAGAGTGGCCACACAACCGGCGACGTAGTGTACCTGGATGAGCTGGGATGGCAGAGCCGGAATAATGCCGATGACCCTACCGCCGCCTCCATGCTTTCTTTTACTTCTGATAAACAGAGTTACAATGTAGGAGACGAAATTACGGTGACCATTCCGAGTAGTAAAGGTGGACGAGGATTAATAAGTATTGAATCAGGCAGTAAAGTACTTCGCACTTTTTGGATAGAAACTCAGCAAGGACAAACTGTTGTGAAACTAAAAGCAGAAAAAGAAATGGCGCCGAATGTTTATATCAACGTAAGCCTGTTGCAACCTCATGCACAAACCATAAACGACCTTCCTATCAGAATGTATGGCGTAATACCTATTCTTATTGAAGATAAAAACACAATTCTGAATCCTGTTATTAATATGGCCTCTTCCATCAAACCGGAGCAGCAGACAAGCATCACCGTTAGTGAACAATCAGGAAAAGAAATGACTTATTCCATTGCTATAGTCGACGACGGTTTATTAGACCTCACCCGGTTTACCACACCAGATCCGCATAGCTATTTTTATGCAAGAGAAGCGTTGGGTGTAAAAAGCTGGGACTTGTATGATTATGTGATAGGCGCATGGGGAAGCAACCTGGAACGAATTCTAACGATAGGTGGCGACGAGGGTTCCGGCGGCCCGGCCCAGCAAAAGCAAGCCAACAGGTTCAAGCCTGTTGTAAAATATTTAGGGCCATTTTATTTGAATAAAGGCCAGAAGCAAACACACCAGTTTACGTTGCCTCAATACATCGGCTCAGTGCGCGTGATGGTAGTTGCGGGTAGCCATGATAGTTATGGGAATGCAGAAAAAACAGTTGCCGTGAAAAAACCGTTGATGTTGCTTGCCACAGCGCCGAGGGTTTTGGGCCCGACAGAAACGATTAAAATACCGGTTACTGTTTTTGCAATGGAGAATAATATAAAGAATGTAACTGTAACATTGAAAACCAATCCATTTTTAGAAGTTGAAGGAAGTTCATCGCAACAAGTAAGTTTTTCTCAACCCGGTGAGCAAATGATCTACTTTGATGTAAAAGTAAAACCCGATGTAGGAATCGGCAAAATAAAAGTAACCGCGGCAAGTGGAAATGAAAAAGCAGATTACGATGTGGAATTGGATATCAGAAATCCTAATCCGCCGGTCACAAGCATCAGTTCTCAAATATTAAATAGCGGCCAGAACTGGACCACTAATACCACGGCCATAGGTGCGGTGTCCAACAGCAAAGCGGTTCTTGAACTCTCAAGTATTCCTTCAATGAATTTAGAAAAAAGATTGGATTTTTTAATTAACTACCCACATGGATGCATAGAACAAATTACTTCCGGTGCATTTCCGCAGCTGGTGCTAAACCAATTAACGGATCTTTCAGAATACAGGAAGGCACAGATAGATAAGAATGTAAAAGGAACGATAGCTGCGTTGATGAACTTTCAAACGAAAGACGGTGGCTTTAGTTATTGGCCCGGGGAAAACCAAAGTGACGAATGGGGAACCAACTATGCCGGCAATTTTTTACTGGAAGCCCAGGACCGTGGATATGCAGTGAGTAGCCAACTACTGCAACAATGGAAAATCTATCAGCGTGGTAAAGCAAATGCATGGATGCCCTCTACAACTAATTTTTATGGTGGCGATATCACACAGGCATACAGGCTCTATTTGCTGGCGTTGGCCAAAACACCTGAACTGGGTGCTATGAACAGGTTAAAGGAATTCAAATACATTTCTCCCCAGGCAAAATGGAGATTAGCCGCGGCTTATAAACTCGCAGGGCAAAATAATACAGCCTTGCAATTGATTAGCGGATTACCAATCACACTTACAACAAATAACCAGGGCGGAATGAGTTACGGGTCCAATATGAGAGATGAAGCCATGATTTTAGAGACACTAACATTAATGGATAGACGAGCATTAGCATCGGGCCTTGTAACGAGTCTTGCAGCAAAACTTTCTGACGATTCATGGTATAGTACTCAAACTACCGCATACGCTTTAATTGCCATTGCAAAGTTTTGTGGCAAAAATCCTTCGGACGTTAAAATAACAGCGACAGGAACCATAAATGGTAAAGCAGTCAATATTAATTCAGCTTCATATATTGCACAGCTTCCACTTGATTTAAAGCAAGGTTCTGCAAAAGTTTCTATCAGTAATAAAGGATCCAATATTTTATATGCAAGAATTATCAGCGAAGGACAGCCGTTGACAGGAGAGGATTTACACGTGAATAATGACCCGTCAATTTTAGATTTGAATGTGAGTTATCTCACTCGCGATTTGAAGCCTATAGATATCAATCGTTTAATACAGGGAACAGATTTTGTAGCAAAGGTTACGATAAAAAATCCCGGCAGGCGTGGTTATTATGAACGAATGGCGCTTACTCAAATCTTCCCAAGTGGCTGGGAAATACTGAATACACGAATGCAGGAAGGGGAAGGGAGTTTCCAGTCGTCACCATCGGAATACCAGGATATCCGTGATGATAGGGTATATACCTATTTCGGAATAGGAGAAAATAAAACGCTTACTTATTATGTGCAACTGAATGCCGCTTACCTGGGAAAATATTTTTTACCCGGTACCTATTGTGCCGAGATGTATGATAATTCGATAAACGCCGGAGTAAATGGAAGATGGGTAGAGGTAGTGAAAGAGTGATTTTATAACACCATTGTTCTGCTAAATCAATGAAAATCGTGCTGACCTTAACTTTCACGGCCCCTCTCCTTCGGAGAGGGGGTTGGGGGTGAGGTCAATTCTGGCAAGTGTTTATTATAAACAGTAATGAAAATTTATTTATAAGAAAGAATAAGAAAAAATCATTTTATTGTAAAGTTGATAAAGTGCGTTACAACGTTGTAGAACCTTATGCTAAAAAAACACCGTAAAATAAAAATTATTCTTTTTGTATCGGTGATATTATTCACATGGTTCTGGTTGTGCCTTCCTTCCAAATTATTCAACGAACCAACGAGTTTTGTTATTGAAGACAGTGTTGGAAATTTACTAAATGCCTCCATCGCTTCTGATGGGCAATGGCGTTTTCCTTATGATGAAAAGGTGCCGGAAAAATTTACTAAATGTATCACCACATTCGAAGACAAGCGATTTTATTCGCATCCAGGAATAGATTTTATAGCATTAGGAAGAGCGCTGCTAAAAAATATTAAAAGCATGAAGGTGGTACAGGGAGGTAGTACGTTAACCATGCAGGTTTTAAGATTAAGCCGCGAAAAGCCCAAAAGGAATTTATGGGAAAAAGCAATTGAAGGCATCCAATCTCTTCGATTAGAATGTAGCTATTCAAAAAATGAAATCATGGCAATATATGCTTCCAATGCACCTTTCGGAAGCAACGTCCTAGGGCTTGATGCAGCATCATGGAGGTATTTTGGAAGAAGCCCCGAAAAGTTGAGTTGGGGCGAAATGGCAGCTTTGGCTGTATTGCCCAATGCGCCATCACTCGTGCATCCGGGGAAAAACCGTAGCATACTTTTAGATAAGAGAAATGCCCTTCTCGATAAACTTTATTTGAACAAAACAATTGACAGTTCTGATTGCTATCTTTCAAAATTAGAACCTCTGCCCGGGAATCCTTTGCCTTTACCACAATTAACGCCACATTTATTACAGCGGTTTAAGAATGATGTAGCTAATAAAAATGTGGAGGGAACCAAAATAAAAACGACCATTGATGGGAATCTTCAAAAAACTGTTGCTGATATTTTAAATAGCCATCATAATATTTTAAAGGGAAATGGAATCAACAATGCATGTGCCCTGTTGCTCGATGTAGAAACCGGAGATGTTTTAGCTTACGTTGGAAATATCTACAATCCCGGAAATCCTGAATTAGAGAGCGATGTAGATGTAATCAAAGCGCCGCGCAGCCCGGGGAGTGCTATGAAGCCGATTTTATATGCAGCTGCATTAAGTGAAGGAATGATATTATCCAATTCACTGCTTGCCGATATTCCCACACAAATAGGAGGTTATACTCCGCAAAACTATGACCGCGATTATGATGGCGCTGTTCCTGCGTCAAAGGCTTTGGCGCGTTCCTTAAACATACCGGCAGTGAGGCTTTTGCAGCAATATAAGTATCAGAGATTTTACGATTTGCTGAAACAACTGGGTATGACAACCTTAAACAACCCCGCGGACCATTATGGTCTTTCCTTAATTCTGGGTGGAGGCGAAGTAACCATGTGGGACCTCGCAGGAATTTATGCGGGCATGGCAAGGACGTTAAATCATCAAACAAAGAATAAAGGTTTTGCATTAAAAAAAGATTTTCATCCTCCTGTTTATTTTGATGCACAAAATAATAGCGAAAGAAAGGTATCCGGCGAAAAAATTAATTCACTGGATGCTACTTCCATTTGGTTTACATTTCAGGCAATGGAAGAAGTAATGCGCCCGGGTGAAGAAGGGTTATGGGAACAATTTTCATCTTCACAAAAGGTGGCGTGGAAAACGGGTACCAGCTTTGGCTTTCGTGATGCATGGGCAATTGGCATTACGCCAAAGTATGTAGTGGCAGTATGGACAGGCAATACCGATGGAGAAGGAAGGCCAGGGCTAATTGGTGTGCAAACCTCAGCGCCTATTATGTTTGATATTTTCAGAAAGCTCTCTCCATCGAAATGGTTTTCTTCACCACAAAACAATTTTACATTTTTGCCGGTATGCAGGCAAAGCGGTTATCGTGCCAATATAGATTGTAATGATATAGATACGATAATGGTTTCCACTAACGGAGATAAATCGCCTTTATGCCCTTATCATCAACTGATTCATCTTGACAAAACGGGTACATACCGTGTAACTGAAAATTGCGAATCACCTGAAAACATGATACATAAGAGTTGGTTTGTTTTACCGCCAACCATGGAATGGTACTACAAACAAAAAAATCATGAATACCAGCCATTGCCTCCTTTTAAACCAGGCTGTGACGGGAATAATAATACCAGGCAGATAGGAATCATTTATCCTGAGCAAAATGCAAAAATTTATGTACCCCTGGAAATAGATGGGCAACGTGGAAAAACGATCTTTACAGCAACAAACCGAAAACCAGGAAGTAAAATATTCTGGCACCTGGATGATGAATATATCGGCACAACCATTAACTTTCATCAAATGGCATTAAGCCCTTCGCCGGGCAAGCACGTGCTTACCATCGTAGATGAAGATGGAGAGAGCATCAGCAGGCAATTTGAAATTTTAGAAGTAAAAAAATAGAATTACGCGTATTGTTCGTGATGATTTGCTTTACAAGCACACCCACCCAATGTTTACCGGTGGAAAGGAAATAAAAATGATATTTTATCTCTGACCTATAACAAATTATCAGATGGCAAGGATTTTATTGAAAAACGATGGACGCATTAAATAATTAAAACGCCTGGAATCTGGTGGAGGCACTGTGGTATAGCGGTGGGATGGCCGTACAAACGCGCGGAGCGATCGGGTTGTCCTTGATTTTTCGTTTCTTTTGCATCAAGGCAAAAGTAAAAGCAAAAACAAAATAAATGCAACTTAAACTCATAAGTCATAAACTAGTTTAATTACATCATTACTACCTTCACGACTTAAACGACTAATCCAATAAAAAATAAAAAATGCAATCAGAAAATAAATTCATGGCGTTAGCGAATCATTCTTTCAAATTCAGAATGTATCTGCTCTATAAATTACCGGCTGCGTTTTTCTCGGGAATAAGAATAAGGGAAATCAATACCGAAAAATGTACCACTTCTGTACCGTATAAATGGCTCACACAAAATCCTTTTAAATCTACTTATTTCGCCTCGCTTGCCATGGCGGCTGAAATGAGTACCGGGGTTTTAGCGCTGAGTAATGTTTATAAAAGAAAACCGGCTGTTTCTATGCTGGTCACTAAAATGGAAGCCAATTATTTTAAAAAAGCAACCGGCACATCATTCTTTACCTGTGAAGATGGATTAAAAATAGCCAACATTGTAAATGAGGCAATCACGAGCGGAGAAGGAAAAGCAATCAACGTAAAAACAACAGGGAGGAATAAAAATCATGAATTAATTGCCGAATTTTTATTTACCTGGTCATTTAAAGCAAAAAAATTAGTTAATTAGTTAATTTGTCTATTGGTAAATAAGAATTTCAAAAATTAGTTGCTTTACTGTCTGAAATAATCGTTGCATCAGGTATTTGTTCGGGTATTCATTATTCTAACTTCTTTACAATCTAACAAAAAACAATTTTTACCCGTAACTTTAATTTCATTGTCCATCTTTAAATTTCATTTATGAAAATTGCTTTTCACGGCGCAGCACGTACTGTTACCGGTTCTAAACACCTGCTTACTCTTACAAACGGGAAAAAATATTTGCTTGACTGCGGCATGTACCAGGGACTGGGAGATGAAACCGATACGCTTAATCGTGATTTTGGTTTTAATCCTTCTGAAGTGGATTACATGATACTTTCGCACGCCCATATTGATCATTGTGGTTTGATTCCTAAATTAATTAAAGAAGGCTATACCGGAAAAGTATATGCCACTCCGGCTACCAAGGATCTGGCTGCCAGACTCATGGCGGACAGCGCGGGCATACAGGAAAATGATTTAAAATTTGAAAACAAAACCCGATCTGCACAAGGGAAGCCCTATTTGGCACCCCTCTATGTAATGGAAGATGCTACCAAAGCTGTTGAACATTTTGAAATTGTGGATTATGGAAAATGGTTTACGATAGACGAAAATGTACAGTTTATGTATCTGGATGCAGGGCATATCATCGGCAGTACCACAGTGCATTTAAAAATTACTGAGAATGGCAAAGAAACGCATCTCACATTTTCCGGCGATGTGGGACGATACAGAGATATTATTTTAAGATCGCCAGAAGTATTTCCCCAGGCCGATTACATTATCATGGAATCTACCTACGGAAATAAGTTACATGAAGAAATCACTGGCACTCCTGATAAACTTCTGGAATGGATAACAAAAACCTGTTTGCAAAAAAAAGGTAAACTCATCATTCCCGCATTCAGCGTCGGTCGTACACAGGAATTATTGTATGCACTCAATCAATTAGAAAATGAAAACCGACTTCCGGATCTTCCTTATTATGTTGATAGTCCGCTAAGCCTGGAAGCAACCCAGGTAATGGAGAGCTATCCACAATATTTTAATAGCCGGGTACAAAAATTATTACAAACTGATCATGATCCTTTTAATTTTAAAGGATTAAAATTTGTACAATCGGTAGAAGAAAGTAAATCCCTCAACTATCGTTCTGATCCTATGGTAATTATTTCTGCAAGTGGAATGGCAGATGCGGGACGCGTAAAACATCACATTAGCAACAACATCGAAAATAGCCGTAATTCCATTTTGTTCAGTGGATATTGCGAGCCAAATTCTTTGGGTGGAAGATTAAAATTACATCCAAAAGAAGTAGGAATATTTGGTCAGCCACATGAGGTACATGCTGAAATTGGAGAAATAAAAAGCATGAGCGCTCATGGCGATTATAATGATCTTTGCCAATGGCTTGCCTGCCAGGACCCTAAGCAGGTTAAAAAATTATTTTTAGTTCATGGGGATTATGATGTGCAGCAAGATTTTAAAAACCGCTTAATCAGTAAAGGATTCCTGGATGTAGAAATTCCTGCAAGACATACTGAGGTTGGTCTCGGGTAGAATGACTATTGCATCAAAATTCTGTATGAAAAAAATTGTGTTCCTTTGGTTACTTTTCTGTTTCGTTTATAATTCATATTCTCAAAAAACAGACAAAGGGAATATTCATATTCTATATACACCAAATCATCCGCAAAACTCTTTTGTGCCATCTGAAAATATAGGAGGCGCCATAGATGGACATTTCAAAGGAGATATTGGTAAGATGCTTACTCCCGAAAATATTGCGGCGATGAAGACCGTTGGCCTTAAACCAATAAGTTATAGACTAAGAACAGAACTCGCAGGAGAGGTATGGCATTGGAATTCTGAAGGGAAATGGAGTGACAGCGCCAATCGCCAGGGATATTGGGTATCTGACCAAGTAAGTAAAAAACCAATAGAAATTTCGTACGGTTATCGTTTACCACGAAGAGGCAATACCCACGACCAGGCTAACGATGATGGTTATTCGCGTATTTGCGATGGCGATACGTCGTCTTTTTGGAAAAGCAATCCTTACCTGGATAAGTATTATACCCATGACTCGAAGGAACTTCATCCACAATGGGTAATTATCGATTTGGGTAAATACCGAAAGATAAATGCCGTCAGAATTCTTTGGGGAAATCCATACGCTCTTTCTTATAAAATAGATTATGCAAAAGGAAACGACCCAGATTATTTTGATCCGTATGAACCCGGAATATGGTTTCCTTTTACTAAAAATACGATTGAAAATGCTACCGGGAAAACTAAGGTTGTAAAGATTGCGGATGAACCTGTTAGCATTCGTTTTATCAGAATTTCAATGACGCAAAGTTCATACTCAGCAAATGGAGGTACAAAAGATGTAAGAGACTACCTGGGATTTGCTATTAGAGAAATGCAGGCGGGATTGTTGAATGCGGATGGGAAATTTGATGATCGTATGCATCATTCGCCCGATCATGATCAAACCAATATTCGTGTGTCTTCAACAGATCCGTGGCATACTTCAAAAGATTTGGATCCTAATACGGAACAGGCAGGAATAGACCTTATTTTTAAATCAGGCATCACGGGCGGACAACCCGCACTGTTTCCTGCAGCACTTTTGTACGATACGCCTGATAACGTTTTGGCAATGATAAAATATCTCAAAGCAAAAAATTATCCAGTGGATGAAGTTGAAATGGGAGAGGAACCTGAAGGCCAATTAATTTCTCCCGTTGATTATGCAGCTCTATATTATCAATTGGGGAAAAAGATAAGACAATTGGACCCCGCTATGAGAATGGGTGGCCCGGGATTTGCCTCACTTACTTTTACCCCCGAAGATAGCACTGTCTTTACTGAATCAAACTGGACGAGTGAGTTTTTGAATTATTTGAAAACCCATGATGGTTTTAATCTCTTCAACTTTTTTTCTTTTGAATGGTATCCGTTTGATAATATTTGCACTTCACCTGCACCACAATTATTGGCTGCGCCAGGCATGCTTGCTATCGCGTTAAAAAATATTCAAAATATTTTACCAGAAAACACACCATTATATGTAACTGAATATGGCTATTCGGCCTATGAGGGAATATCAGAAGTGAAAATGGAAGGCGCATTAATGTATGCTGATATTCTTGGAAAATTCATGCAATTGGGTGGAGGTAAAAGTTTTCTTTATGGCTATGAACCGGCATGGCTACAGGAAACAGATAAATGCGGCGGCTATGGTAACAATATGTTTTTTGGCCTGGGTGATAATGGCAAAGTAAAATATAAAACTGCTGCTTTTTATGCGATGCAAATGGTTACTCATTTTTGGGCACAGCCGTCTGATTCTCTTTTAGAAATGTATTCATCATCCACCGATATAAGTAACAGAAAAGACAAACCTCTTGTTGCTTCTTACGCGCTTCGTGCGCCGGGTGGCAAATGGTCTGTAATGCTTATCAATAAAGATCCCCATCGAAACTGGAACGTAGACATTGATGTTGAAAACATAATGGTAAAAAAGCCGGTCGGTTGGCAACCTTTTCATTTAATTCAATATTCAAAACAGCAGTATAATTGGAAAAGTGATGGAATGAACAGCCATCCGGATTTAAATCTTTCTCCGATAACAAAGCAAATAGAAGGATCAAAAAATATTGAATTACCGCCTTATTCAATTACGATAGTTTATTAAAAGTATCTCTTTTACAAAGAATAAGAATTGATGATATTTATTTGTTTACTGCGATTTATCACAACCTAAAATGCACTTATTCACTATCAGAAAGTACCTGATTTATCATCCGTATAAATCTTCCAATTCTAATTTTTTTATTCTTGAATTAATGGCACTCCTGCTTCGACCAAAATGGTTGGGCATGTCTTTGATATTAATTCCACTACAAAACATGTGCGTTAATTCTTCATCAAGTTCAGTTGTCCATGGTTTGTATGCGCCTTTGTTTTTCTCGCGCGATTCAGCAACCGATCACGATTTTTCTTTTATTTGTTTTAGCTTACCCAAATGAATTTCTTCCATCTTCATTTCTTCCGCTAATTCCTTTAAAATATGAATGTGACGTGAAGCAGGAAACTCGAATGGCATCAACGCTTCGGGGATATGAATCGTATTTTTTGCCCTTGTTGTCGCCACATAAAGAAGGTTAATTTCCTCATTCAGTTTTGCCGCATTCAATTCGCCTTCTTTTGTTTCCTCTTTTAGTTTTTTCAACTTTTCTTCGGTTACAAAATCGTTTACGAGTTGAACAGAATCGTACTCCATTCCTTTGCAACGATGTACAGTTGAAAAAACCATTTCGACTTTTTCTTTTTCATCGTTTGGCACATGTTTGTCCTTTATTGATTTTATAATTCCAGGAATTCTATTGCCGTATTCTTTTACAATTTCTAACATCATGCCGAGCTGAACATCTTCTGTTTTCTTCACATAATCTTCCAATTCATACATGTTTTTCATTGACTGAATCAGCTTGTCTTTTATCCGGGGGCGATAGCCATTATAAAGATTCAATACATCATAAAGAGAAGCGCCGTCATCGGCGTACGTGTAAGAATTAATATTTCCTTCAAAATAAATTTGCTTTACATTTTTTCTGTCCGTTACATATTCAATGGCTTTCAACAATAATCCAAGATTGGTGCGTGCCAATATTGCTTTTGTTTTATTTTCTTTAAAATCGCCTTTTCCTGAAATGGTTGCCGGATCATACTTTCCGATGATGTTTTTTCTTTCCAGAACGGCCACAGCAAGGTTCGCTATATCCTGGCTAAAGCGAAAACTGGTAGAAAGATTGAATGTTTTGAAATCCGTCTTCTCTAAAGAATTTATCGCAAAACGCCATCCGTAAATTTGTTGATGCTTATCGCCAACAATGACTTTTGTGGCCGGTTGTTTGAAGAAAATATCCAGCATTACTGGTGAAGAATCCTGGCCTTCATCAAATAAAATATAGTCGAAATTTAGCTGTGGATTTGACAGCTGAAATTTCTTTAAATAAAAATCGTGTGTAATTTCAATTTCGCCTTTGTCCATTTTACTCAGGAACAAACGAGTTTGATTTTCTATGTACGGATAATAATTAGAAACAAAAGTTCGGGCTTTCTTATCGGTTATTAAATCCAGGTAATTTAAATCCTGAACTTTTGCTTTATCGCTGTTACAAAAATAGGCGGCAAATTTATTGATATGATTGCCAATGATGAATTCTGCCAATTTATCACCATTGCCTTGCAGGCCAAGTAAATCAACTATTTCGTTTGATTTGTAACCGTTGGAACTCACTTTATAATTGTGCCTGAAAACAACGTTTTTATAAGCCAGCGAATGCGCGGTTTCTACTTTTACATTTGGCAATCCTTTTTCAGCAAATTTTTTAGTGGCTTCAATTTTTACGGATTTATTAAACGCGAGATATAGTATGCGCGCATTCTTTGGACGCGCTTTGGCATATTCAATTATTGTGGTAGTCTTACCTGATCCGGCAACGGCATTGATTTTTATGTTCCCTGTGGAATTAATAATTGCTTTTTGCTCCGTGGTCAAATCCATATTATATGCAAGGTTTATCTTTCGAAATATCTTTTTCTAAGATAAAGAATCAAGTTGGTAATCCTCTGGTAATTTTTTGAAGGATAAAAATTTTCGGAACGGCTATCGTTGAGAATGATAAACCATATTGAAGTGAAGATGAATTTTCTCTGTTAGAAGAAAACAACTTTGAACAGTAAGCGGATAAATAACAAGGATTTCTATTCAGAAAAATTTTTATTTCTGAATTGATAAAGGTATTGAATGAAAAGCGTTGATTTGAATGAAACCTGATTTAATATTTTTAGAATAAAGCAGATAGGTCGTGATGAATTGAATAGTATTTGTTTTAAGCTAATAATATTAGTATATTTGAGCTAAAATTATTAGCCATGTTTACAGGAATGAGTTTAATAGAATTTACAAAAAAGTTTCAGAG
>DATCFI010000275.1:0-12304 GCA_036509585.1 Hanamia sp.
ACATTGCCTATAATTTGTTATGCCCAGGGTATGACGGGTTATTTAAACAAGAATAATATTTTAGTATTCGATTACACAAAATTTGCAGACCCACTTCGGGAGAAAATAAGAATAAATGCCGAACAATTAGCTACCAAAAATAACCTTACAATAGAATTTATCCGCAGCAGTAAAGCAAGAAAGAAAGATATTACTAATAAATAAAAGATCACATTACATTAAATAAAACGTTTCTTTACAGAATATTTTAATAACTTTCCTTCGGCTTTTATTCTCTAAATTATAAAAATATATTTTCATTTTAACATGCATCACTATGTAACAATAAAAGATATCGCAAAATACTTAGGTATTTCAGTTGCCACTGTTTCCCGTGCATTAAGAGACACTTATGATGTGAGCAGGGATACAAGGGAAAGAGTTTTGAAAGCGGCAGCAGACCTAAAGTATAAACCAAATTATAATGCAATCGGCCTTGCAAAAAGAAGTACTCATACTATTGGCATCATACTTCCCTTTATAACTAATTATTATTTTTCGACTGTTATAACAGGTATACAGGAGGTTGCTTATGCCAAGAATTACAATATTATTTTGTTTTTAACCAATGATTCTGCTGAAAGAGAACTTGCTGTGATTGAAAATCTTTTAATCGCTACACTCGATGGTTTATTAGTATCTATTTCTTCAGATTCAAATTCATGTGAGCATTTTCAGCAGGTAATTAATGAAGGTGTACCTATTGTTTTTTTTGACCGGGTTCCAACTCATATAAAGACATCCAAGGTGATGCAGGATGATTTCAATGGAGCTTTTGAGGCCGTTGAACATCTTATTAAAAACGGGTATCGTAAAATTGCACATATAGCAGGACCTAAAGGGTTTCTGATTACAGAAAGGAGATTGCAGGGGTATCTGGCAGCTCTTAAAAAACATGATATCCCGGTGAATAAAAACTATATTCTTTATTCCGGATTCTCGCAGGAGTCAGGAGAAATTGATACTTATAAGCTTCTTAAGTGCGCTAAAAAACCTGATGCAATTTTTGCAGCTAATGACCGTAAAGCAATAGGAGCGATGATTGCTCTAAAAAAGAAAAAAATTGAAATAGGGAAAAAAATAGGGGTAATCGGGTTTACAAATGATCCTGTTTCTTCTCTTATTTCTCCTACTCTAACAACTATATCTGAACCTGCCTTTGAAATTGGAAAAGAAAGTTGTGAATTGTTGTTTAAACATATCAAAAAGAAAAACATTATTCCTGAAGAGAAAATATTGTTAGGAAAATTAATAATCCGGGAAAGTACAGCCAGAAAATAACATCAATCGCCAACATATCCGTATTCTCATTCCGATAACGTTCTCGGTTTTTTATTGCTCCTGATACCGTTAAGTAGCGCCTGTCCGAAAACTGTCGCTTTTCAAATGCTTTAGCATCAAAAGCAACATAAGGCAGAATAAAGGCAGCCAGAAAAAAATATTTTTATTTTTTAGTACCTGATTCTGATTGTTGTTACTCTTTTTTGTATCGACAGTGCACAATGCTGACTCACTATTTTTTGCAAAAGTTTTTTTGACTTTTTAGGCTGCAATTTTAAGCTGCCTTCTTATTCGTTTTAAATTCTTTTCTTCTTCTTTTTGTTGTTTGGCTATTATTTTTTTGCCTAAGTGATGAAGGTTGTAAGCATACTTTTTTAAACAATGATAAATCCATTGCATATTTGTTTAAGGCATCTGTACTTAGTTTGCGTTCTACCTCCCGCACTAATCTGCCCGCTATTGTTTTAATCTTTTTACTTGCTTTTCTTGCTTTATTTGCACCCCCTTTGTTTCGCTTAAAACGCTGTACTGTACTCAGTTTCTTTACCGTAAACTTATAACTCTGCCTAAGTTCCAGGGCTTCCTTCTCTGCAATCTTTTGGCACTTTGTAATAATCTTTTTGTATAACTTATCATCAGTTGGATAGGTAATATTTTTTTCTTGTACGGTGGTATCTCCACTTAAATTATCATCATCTGCATCTTTACCATTTATGCGAATACTTTCTTTTAAAATTAATTCTACTCCAGCTTCACCAATACGTTTTCTAAATTCGACTAACTCTGTAGGTACACAAGGCGGTTTTACAGAAAATAAACTTTCTCCGCCAAAGTACTGGTAGTAGGCATTCTCTGCTCATTGCTCTGCTACACTCTCATCACTCAAATTACGAAGTTGTTTTAAAATTAATAATGATACCATCAACCTAATAGGCTTGGCAGGCTTGCCTTGTGTGGCACTGTAATGTTTTTTAAAAGCTTCCTCAAATACATTCCAATCAATCATATTTGCTAAAATATAAAGCGGATGTGAATGACTTAATTGCTCTTCAAATGTGCTGTAAAAACCAATTTGTGCAGTAGATTTTTGCTTTGCTAATATGTTACAAATCTGCAAGCTTTTTCATCATTTTATAGCCTTTCCTGCAGATTTATTTATCCTTATATGTGCATAACTATTGATGCCATTACATTCTATTCGTTTTTGATGGCTGACTAAATAGCTTACCCTTTAATTATAAGGCTTAAAAAATTCCATACTGCAAAATCCTTAAATTAACAACACGCTTCTATCTCGTGTATTTACGTTTTTTCTGACATAAAATATTCTATCCATTAGACTGCCTTTTGTTGTCTGTTCATTTTCGGTTTCATCATTTTGATGACTTATATCCCAATTTATATCCAAAAGTGGCGAAATACAGGATAAATAAATAACAGGGAACCATTATCCAAAACGCTTGCTGAAAACCTACTTGTTCCCCAAGAGACGCCCATATCCTGGGCATAACAGCCCCCCCCGCAATTCCGAATATTAATAATGCTGATCCTGTTTTGGTAAATCTTCCTAAACCATGAATCGCCAAAGGCCATATCGCCGGCCAAACCAAAGCATTTGCTAATCCTAATAATGCAATAAATAAAATAGAAATATATCCTGTTGTAAAAATTGCCAGAGATGTAAAAATTACGCCTAGGATTGCAGCCCCCTTTAACGCAAATATTTGTGACATATATTTAGGAATGGCCACAATGCCGACAAGATAACCGATCAACATTCCAATCATTGTGTAAGTTGTAAAATGTTTCGCAATATCTATACTGAATCCAATGGATTTTCCATATACCTGTATGATGTCTCCAGCCATCACTTCTACTCCAACATAAAGAAATAAAGCCAGGAATCCTATCCATAAATAAGGAAAACTAAAAATTGTTTTTCCGTCATTTTTCGTGGATTTATTTTCAATAACTTCTTCGCCTTCCGCTTTCACTTCCGGTAAACTAGAGTAATAAATAAATATAGCCAGGCCAATCAAAACCGCTGCGATCACTATATATGGAATAATCACTCTTGACGCCAAAGCATTCAGTGCTGTTGTTTTTTGCGCCACATTCATTGTCTTTAATCTTTCAATCAAAGCATCAGAATCTTTAAGTAAAAAGGTGCCCATGATCAACGGCGCAAGCGCGCCTGCTCCTTTATTACAAATTCCCATAATGCTAATTCTTTTAGCTGCACTTTCTATAGGTCCTAGAATCGTAATGTACGGATTGGATGCCGTTTGTAACAAAGCCAACCCAGTACCAATCACAAACAACCCGGTAAGAAACAGTTCATAAGTTCTTGTTTGTGCGGCAGGAATAAAAATAAACGCGCCTAAAGCCATAAATATTAATCCTAATGCCATTCCTTTTTTAAAGCCCAACCGTTGCAATACCCATGCTGAAGGAAACGCCATCACTGCATTAGAAATATAAAACGCAAACGTTACCAATACAGCTTCTGAGGTCTTTAACTGGCAGGCAATCTGTAAATAGGGAATAAGTGTGCTATTCAGCCAGGTAACAAAGCCAAAGATAAAAAACAGAATACCAATAATGATTATCTGAGAATTGTAGTTGGGTTTATTGTTTGTGAGGTTTTTACGCATATTAAAGTTTATTTGTATCAAATTTAAATTAAGGTAAAAGTTCTTTTTTTGAAAATCGTATACTGACTATAATAAATCACTAATTGTAACTCTTTTCTCTTGTGACCAATAGGTGCTTAAAAGGAAACATCTAAAATATTTTTTAGATAATTTACGCTGCAATCTTTATCTGGCTAGCTCTACAAATGTTCGATAGACCTTGTTAATTGGAAATATCAGATCTGTCTTTTCCTGCCTGTTATAATCTACTCCAAACCACAAAAAGCTGCTCATCCAACAGTCGCTTACCTTTCTAAATTTCCCTATCAGACAGGCTTCTGCAACTTGTGTTATTACCGAAGCATCGCTATAAACGGTGAAACAATTATCACAGTTAATTTTAGGATTAAATTGTTTTTCAGGACACCTCCAATCTGGCGAAAAAAAAATAAAAAACAACTTTTAAAAAAAATGATCTGATTCTTAGTAGAAAAATAAAAACTTTATTATATAAGAATATCCTGACTCATGCTTTAAGCCATTTATCAAACCAACTAAAAGCCTCCGCTTGCATCTTTACATCAAACTTATGAGGTCCAGGATAAAAAGAACATTTATAATTATTCCCTGCGCCTGCTTTTATATAAACATCCTTTAAAATCTTGTCCGCCCGCTTCTGTTCGGATAACGTAAATAAAGGATCATCGCTGTTATTTAATACTAAAGTAGGAAGAGGTGTTCGTAATCCTAAAATTTCAGGATATTCTAAGTCATTTGACAGTAGAGGAGCAAAAGTCATCCAGGAATGTGTATAGGAGTTATTTAAAATAAGATCTTTCCATGTTGTCTGAAAGGCCACAGAAACAGCACACTTAATCCTTGGATCCAAACCGCCCATGAAATTTGTTCGAATTCCTCCCCCAGATAAGCCCCCACACCCAATACGATTTGCATCAACATCCTCACGGGCACACAATATATCAAGGGCTATTCGATCTTCCCCAAAAAATACAGCTGGCCAGGTAATTCCAGCACTAAATAGTGACTTTGCTATTACATGCTCATGCACAGCAGCCCATATATTATAGCTCTTAATGTAACTTATACTACCAGGATTTTTTAAATTTAAGCCAAGCGATAAATTTTTAATAGCCTCTGGTACATTTTCTAATAACACTCTACGGCTTCCAAAGGGAAATACATCAGCAACTAAAACAACATAACCTCGTTTAGCAATTTCATTTGCCCAAGCTTGATTGCCATAAAGTTCCTTTTGATGAGCTTTTATTATAGAATTCGTACTACCAGGTGTTCGTGTAATTTTTTCCACACCAAAGTATTTTTGTAAGCCATGATCATAAAATGCAAGGATTGCTGGTAAGGGTCCCTTAACCCCAACGGGTTTTAGCAGGATTGCGTTTGTTTTGGGGCCGTATGGCAACTGCCAACTTAGTTCTTCTATTTCCAAATCATCATAAATGTATTTTTTTAAAGTATTAACTATAGGAATTCCTCCTAAGTCTCGGATAGCTAACCTTTCGAAAATTGTTTTTCGTGCTGAAACCTTCCATTTATTTAAGTTAGACCATTCGTCACTTCTAAAAGACAATCCAGGTAATCTTCCTTCCAAAAGAGAATTCGCCCATTGCCCATAACTTCCTATTATACTGTTATCCCTATCTCTACCTTTATTTATCATTATACTAATAATTTAAACTATCATAATTTGTTGTTCGATTAAACACTCATATGATACTCCCCATTTTTCGGACAGTAAATTAAGGAGTGTTCAGATAGAATGTTATGGGAAACAGAAAATGAACTACTTAACCCAATTTTTAAATTAAATACCGCTCATTATAAATGATTGATTGAACGGCGGCTTATAGACATGATCAACTGTGAAAAACACAATCAATCATGTACTAAGCCTAATGAATATTCGATGAGCACGATCTCAATATATCTAACAAAATTGTCTAACGAAATTGGAGAGTACCTCATAAAGATTTAAATTCTGCAGCTTATAAACTTCCTCTCTCATTACACAATTATAACTATCAATACGTTTTTACTTAATTAGAGAAATTCGCTATTCCTGGATATAGATTTTATTTTTAGCGCATACTTCTCGTAATCTATCGGTTGGTTTTTATTCTTCATAGCAGCAGTAATAAGTATGCGAAGACTGTCTTCCATTTCCGTATTAATTAAATTAGAGTATGGTTTTCCAACCCCCAGATTCTTCGGCCACTCACCTGCTTCTTCAACTTTCTGTAAAGCGGTTTTATAGTTATGTTTCTTCAATGATTCCAATGCCAACATTAACTTGGTTTGATTGTATAGTTCTCGGGCAGTTTTATTACCTTCACCCGGCAAACTTTGAATATTAGAAAGGATATTTTCTGATTCCGAATATTGATCATTCAGCATTAGGCAACGGGAATACAAGATGCCAATAATATAGTTGTTGGGGTGCGTTTTAAAATACGGCTCAAGTGTTTGCACGGCTTTTGCATTTTCTTTATACTCTAAAAAACAGGATGCCAGATATTTTCTATAACGCCACTCATCTTTATTAAGATTCACTGCTTTAGAAAGGTCGCTTAGTTTTTTATCTTTCTCTAAAGAATCATAAAGCATTGCCCTAATTACATAAAATGGTGCAAAATCCACATTCTCTGAAACTCCCTCCATTAAATCCTTAGCTACTTTTTTATTATTCTTGAAAGATTCAATCAACGCCAGATAATAGGTTGGTTTCCAATTGGTCGTTTGGCTCCTGGCCCATTCCATCACGCTGGCCGTTTCTTCCCGGAAAGGAAATATCATCATCGCAGTTCCCTTATTAGCTGCATCTAGCCATTTACTCGCGTCCACCTTATCTTTATGTAAGTAGGCCTCCCAATATGCTATCTCATTATTTTTAGGAGCCGCGTTTAGGATAGTCTCGCATTCATCTAACCTGTCTGCTCCATAATACCAGATAGCCAATTCAAGATAAGTTTCCTGAGGAAGTTCGTTTCTTATAGCACTGGTAAAAGCTTGCTTAGAGTCATTGTCTTTATTTGTCCAAAATTTTTCAAATTGAATGAAATGATTTAAAGGATCAATCTGCAGTATTTCTTGTTTAATCCTTTCTTCATCTTGAATTTTTCCCATTAATCTCGAAGCTAAATATTGCAATTGAAGTGCAGTGATATTCCGGGAGTTATTATCCAACCCTTTCGATGCATATTCGTAAGCTTTTGAGTAATCCTTATTTTTCAAATACATTCTGCTCATTTCTGTGTAAGCAGCACTTCGAAATGGGGAAGTCAGGCAAGCTACTTCAAAGCCATCCAAAGCATCATAAAATTTCCCTAATTTGTCTGCAGCAAGGCCATAATAATAATTTGCCTCGGGATTATAAGTGTCAATGCTAAGGGCTTTCCTGGCATAATAATAAGTGGAATCATAATGCATTTTCTGGTATTGTAAAAAGGCCATTTCTGTTAAGGCAGGCATAAATGCCGCATCTTTTTCAAGTGATTGCCGAATTTTATCTTCTGCTAAAGGAAAATTTCGGTACCTAGCTTCATCTCTTCCCATTAAATATAAGCCATAAGCAGAGTTCCAGTCAAAGTCAGGCCATGGTTCTAATGGGCGATCAAGTTGCTTCTCTTTATCCTGATTTATTTTGATGATTGTACCATGAAGACTGAGCCTGCCAATATTTTTCCCGTTTAAATTAAGTATCTTATGATAGGGTTGTAATGGTTGAAGATCAACCATTTCCTGATAGATTAAATGATTCGTTTTGTCATAAAGTCGTAGGGTGTCGAAAATCTTGCTGACAGGGGAAATAAAAATAGCTATTGAATCGCCATTCTGAATTAAATTAACCACTCCATTAAGATCTGCATTTGTAACTCCTTTTGTATTAGTAAAAGGATACCAGTATTCAGTCCAACTATCAGTTTGGTAAGGAGTAAAACCCACTTGCTTAAAAGGTGTCAAACTACTATTAATCTGATTTTGATTAAATAGTCGTCCACTTTGTATCTCAGCATACCGGCCGCTATGATCAGTTTCCTGTTGTTCCCGCATATCACCTTCACCAGACAATGCCATCAGATATAATTTTTTACCTAGCTTGTTATCTCTCTCTGCGTAATGTATAACTCCAAAATCCTCTTTTTGCCAGTATGCCCCAAAGTATTTGCTATAAATACCTAATATATGCGTTGATTTAGCTGGTCCGAAATTATTCTGTCCGTAAATGGATAGATTTTTATGTTCCACAGAGTCAAAGGGCCACGCGCGCACGGAGCCATCATGACCGATGGAATGCGTACCTGGCTCGATAAATTCCAAACTATCCCTTGTTTTTATACCCATATTCATCCAACTGTAATAAGGCTGACTAATAGAAGTTGGATTGTGCCAATAAGTATGAGTAATAAAATAAGCTTTATCCTTTGGCAACCGAATCTCAATAGTCCAACGAGTTCTTGTCAATAGATCCAGAGCTCCGATTATACAACTAACGCTTCCATCTTCGTTCTTCTGCGTAAGGTAATCTACTGGCGTACTGACAGTAGGGGTATGCCCAATGATCCCAAAATTAGCTTCCAACCCACCACTTGTAAAGGGGCCACGCATGGCAATATCCCGAAACTTCACTACCTCATTGTTAAATATAAATGATTTGCCATTTGTTTTATCAATTGCTGTCCAGATTTTGCCTCCTATTTGCGGCATAATCTGTACTTTAATAAAATCATTTTCCAATTCTACTACTTTCCACGCTTTTTGCATGGATTGAAATGAAAAACCATCATATCTGAAATACGGATAAATTTTACCCATATTAGGCACAGGGTCAGGATCTGAGAAAGGATATGTGATATAGTTTTTTACAAATTCTTTTATACTAGCATTATTTTGGGCGGAACCCACTGATGGTAAAATCAATAAAACGAAAGCAATTACTCTTTTAAAAAAAACGACTCGCATACTTATATTTTTAAATTGTTATAAATCCAATAATTCACCTACTTTATAATAATATTTGCTCATTCAGTTCCAAGTAACAAATCTTGATAATGTCAATTCAACTCAAATGATAAGACTTTCGGGTCATTTACTCCTACAATAATGTTTCTTTGTTTTTATTTATTATCACTTGAATACTTCGAACTCTTATATTTAAACCACTGTCCGATAGTGGTACAAAAGTATAATTCCCTTTTCCATCTCTCAGCAAGACGATGCCGTGATTTGCCCTATAACGCCCCAATTTTATTCTTGTCCATACATGATAACCTTCTATCAATAACTCTTGCTTACCATCATGATTTTAATATCAACCATAATAGCACCAGTACACCAGTTCGTTTCTTATCCAGCTAGTAAACAAGTGCGAAATATTAACCCGACACCCCAAAACATAATAATCATTATAAGCGCAATTTTAATTCTGAACATACATGAGATATATTAACAAATTAATTTCTCTAGAAATTATTTCGATTAGTGTTTATCCCACCATAGTGGAGATGTTATCTTATCTGGGCCTCCTAATAATTTAATTGCATTAGGGATCTCAGCTCCGTTGTTTTGTTCTTCAGAAAGAAGGAAAGGTATTCTTCTTATCCATTGAGTTGAGGTATTAGTAATATCTAAGTTGTCAGAATTAGCTACGGGGTATAACGGTAAAACATGACTCCTCCTAAAATCAGCCCATGCTTCAACACCATCTGGAAATAGAGCCAGCCATTTTTGAATGGCAATTTGCTCAAGTTGTATATTCACATCTGTAGAATTAAACTTAACGGGGACAGTAGCTAAAGGCGGAGAATTAAGATAATCACCAGGAGCAATAGGTGTGGTGACACCATTAATATATGCTTGAATAACCGTATTGTCTGTAATACCCCATTGCATAAACGAATTTGTAATCCCCGCTTCATATAACACTTTGGCAGTTCCCCCCATATTCCAACCCAATAATGCCCCCTCAGCCCGCAAAAAATATGCTTCAGCAGTTGATATTACATTTAGCGGTGTTGATAAATAGTTTGCTATTCCGCCTGAAGCAGGAGATGCCCAACGAGGGCCAACATGTGAATTGGCTTCCGGTTTATTAACAGCTAATCCTAATTGTTCTATACTGAGCCCGTTTCTTAAACCCTCATAGGTACCGCTGTTAACAGCAGGTATAAAATACTGAGATATTCTAGGATCTTCATAACCTTTTAATATTGATTCCATAGAAGCACTCATTCTGAATTCATTCCATTCCGACATCCGGGAAATCGGATTGATGTCTATTAGATTCTTTTTTAAAAGAGCATCATCAGCAGGGCTAACTGTACAAACCCCATCTGCATAAGCTGCTTCACCTTCAGCTTTGGCAAGCACAGGATCGACATTAGATATTCTTATAGCCAGGCGCAAACGAAGTGTATTAGCAAATTTGATCCACTTACTTACATTCCCACCATAAATAATATCGTAATTACCAAAAGGAGATTCGCTCGTTCTTCCTTTAAGAACACTTACTGCTGCATCCAATCTTTTAAAAAAATCATTATAAATTTTATCCTGTGGATCATAGGGAACTGAAGAAGCAGGTTTACCGACATTAAAATAAGGTATTGGTCCAAAGTAATCAGTAACTCTATGAAATGCATATACCCACCAAATATTAGCGAGCGCATATTCAGCAGAAGTGCTATCAGTACTTTCAAATATTTTTTGCAACTGAGGCACTACCTTTGTATATATTGGGTCCCAGGCAGTTTGTGCCCAGCTTATTTTAATAACCAAACGATCAGTAGGGAAGTATGTAGCATTACATGCAAAATATTGTGCATATTGGTCCGCAAACAGATTTTCCTGGGTCTGTCCTCCTATAGGTACAGCCGCAAGTGCCTCCGAAAAAAGAAAGGGAACTTCCGCCGGCCCGATAGCTGCAATATTATTTTGATCAGTATTAATTTCCGAATAATTCTTAGTACAAGAAGTAAACAAGGCGATACCGCAGAGTATCCCTATGTAATAGTGTATATTTAAGAATATATTTTTCATGATTTTTATTATTTATATTAAAGAATTAAAAAGAAACTTGAAGATTAAATCCTAAACTCCGTGTAGATGGATTAGCTCCATACTCTGTACCGGGGGCATATTTACTCATATTTGGATCAAACCACATTTTTCGTTTTCCCAAACCAGGAATATCTAATATCGAACTTCCACGATATAACCAAAGTAAATTTCTGGCAACAACTGAAATACTTGCTGATTTTATAATAGATTTAAAAGGCAACGGTATTTTATAACCGAATGAAATTTCTCTTATTCTAAAATTTGTAGCATCATAAGTAAAAAATTCACCGACACCAGAAAGTTTTGCTGATACTGTTTGCCAGAATTGCTGGGCTGTAATGTCTTTAGTAATCTGGTTTCCATTGACATCAACACCTCCTAAATTCCATCCGCCTTCCCTATTCTTTGCTGTAACTTCAGTAATCCCACTAAAGGCCAGGTTTTGTTCTGTGTTAGAAAACATTATACCACCAAGTTGGCCATCTGTTAAAATTCTTAATGAGAAGTTTCTGTAGGTGAATGTATTTGTCAAACCTAGAATTTCTTTCGGACTATAATTACCAATAACTCCCGGTGCCTGACCAGATTGACTGGTAAATAATGGCAACCCTTTCGCTGTAACCATATAGTTCCCTTTAGCATCCTTCTGCCATTGATCAGATATTAGGTCATCAAAACTTCCACCTTCTTTTATCTGAGGTATAGCCCCGAAATTCTTAAAGTCTCCCTGATAAATAGGACCTAAATTATCCGATAATTTAATAACCTTATTGCGATTAAGCGAAATATTAAAAGCAAGCTCCCAACTGAAATCGCGATTTTTAACAGGAGAGGCATCCAATACGAATTCCAAACCGTGATTCTCAATGTTACCTGCGTTAATATATTGACTTGTATATCCTGTTGCAACAGGAATGGGAACCTGAATTAACTGATTAAAGGAGTTGCTCTTGTAATATGTGACATTAAAGCCCAAACGGTTATTAATAAACCTTACTTGAATTCCTGCTTCCAGATTCTTTACAATTTCAGGCTTTAACCCCGGGAAAGGAAGGACTGTACTTCTACTTAAATAACCATTTCCTGCACCCTGACTATAAATATATGAAGGTGTAAGTAGTCCAAATTGTCCACCATTACCAACTTCTGCATAGGTAATACTTCCTTTTAAAAACGACATAAATTTAGGAAGAGTAATCAGATCGGATAATACGCCTGAAAGTCCAGCTGAATAATATTGAAATGAGTGAGGAGAA
>DATCFI010000276.1:0-7682 GCA_036509585.1 Hanamia sp.
TAACAGACGGGGATTTGATAAAACTATATTTCACAACCTTCTAGAAAGAATGGTTAAGAGTGACCCCATTTATCAAAAGGTATTCACGACTTAAACGATTTATTCTATAAAATTATAAGTGTAATATAAGCAAATAATTTCTTCAAAATCTACAATTCCCAAGGTGTTATTTTATTCGCCCACCCTTCCCTGTACGGCGTGGCCACTTTGATATAGTTGTCAGTGTAACCTTCCATCATCGCATGTTCAGTACTTCCTTCAAACAATACTTTTCTTGTTTGCCCGGAATGTGAAGTTGCAAATTGTTGCATTTTTTTATAAGATAATGAACGCAGAATTTTCGTACGATCGTGCCTGACATTTATGGGAACTGCATTTTCTATTTCCAGCGCTTTGGTATTTGCTCTTTCAGAATAAGTAAACACATGCAAATAGGAAACCTCAAGGGAAATCAAAAAGTCAACAGTTTCTTTAAAATCCTGATCGCTTTCCCCCGGGAAACCGGTAATCACATCAACGCCGATTCCGCAATGTGGAATTAATTTTTTGATCAACGCAATCCTTTCTTCATACAATTCTTTCTTGTATCTTCTTCGCATCATCCCCAATATTTTATTGCTTCCGCTTTGTAACGGGATATGGAAATGAGGCATCATCTTTTTACTTTCCGCCACCAACGTAATAATCTCTTCGGTTAAAAGATTCGGTTCGATAGAAGAAATACGATAGCGTTCTACCCCGTCGATTTCTTCAATAGCCTGCAATAACGAATAAAAATTATCACCGGTTTTTTTTCCGCCACCATCTTTACCAAAATCACCTAAGTTAATACCTGTCAACACAATTTCTTTGACTCCCGCCGCTGTTATTTTTTTAATGTCAGATAACACATTGTCAGTAGAATTGCTTCTGCTTCTTCCGCGCGCCATAGGAATGGTACAAAAGGAGCAATTATAATCACATCCATCCTGCACTTTTAGGAAGGTACGGGTTCGGTTGTTTAAAGAAAAAGAAGAATGAAAACCTTCCACGTCTTCAATTTCGCAACTGCATATCTTAGCGCTGTCGTCGTGCGTAAGTTCTTTTAAGTGAGCCGTGATGTTGAATTTTTCAGCAGCACCTAAAACAAGGTCTACGCCTGGAATTTCTGCTATTTCTTTTGGCTTTAGCTGGGCATAGCATCCGGTAATTACCACCATCGCATCAGGCTTTCTTCGTTGTATGCGGCGCACAAGCTGACGGCATTCCTTATCTGCGTTTTCAGTAACGGAGCACGTATTAATTACATAAACATCGGCTTCTTCTTCGAACTTTTTGGTTACAAAACCATCTTCTTCCATCAATCTCTCAATGGCAGAAGTTTCTGCATAATTTAATTTGCAGCCTAATGTGTGTAGCGCTACTGATTTGCCTTGTAACATAAGTCGGCAAAAATAATCAATCCAGCCCTATTTGAGGAAAAGATCGATAAAAGATAACGTATAGGGAAACGTAACATTTGAATAGAAATTTGGATTATTTGTTTATCTACTGATCAATTATTTCCATTCTAATATATCATTTCTGAAACCATTTTCCCATTAGCAAATTGCGAAAAATAGTTCAAGATATAAATTCCGGTAAATCCTCAGAATTCCTACCGAATGTATCTCCTTTTTAACAACTTAATGGCGCAATTTTTGATTCCTGAAATCATAGAAACCGATTCAAAGTTTTCCCTTAAATTTGTAAGGAACGATTCTCTTTTGACATGGAAATAAAATTTAAATCTTACCTGGCAAAGCCTTTTGCTACTTATATATTTAAACAAATAAAAAAATCAATGGCGAATGCTGTTTCTGACCAGGAAAGCATATTTGCTTCATTGATTAAAAATGGATCTAAAACTGAATTCGGCAAAGAGCATCATTTTGAAACGATTAAATCTTACGAGGATTTTAAAAAAAATATTCCTATCAGAGAGTATGAAGATTTTAAGGCTTACATCGATAAGATAAAACTGGGAAAACAAAATATTCTTTGGAAAGGATTACCCATTTATTTTGCAAAAACAAGCGGCACCACCAGTGGTATTAAATATATCCCGATTACAAAAGATTCTATCCCCAACCATATTAATACAGCGCGCAACGCTTTGTTATGTTATATGGCTCAAACAGGCAAGTCGGATTTTGCAAATGGTAAGATGATATTTTTGAGTGGTTCACCCGAACTTGAAAGAGTGGGCGGCATACCTACAGGCAGGCTGAGTGGAATTGTAAACCATCATATTCCCCGCTATTTAAGATCTAATCAGTTACCTACATTTGAAACGAATTGTATCGACGATTGGGAAGAAAAACTGTCAAAAATAGTAGATGAAACGGCCAATGAAAGAATGACGCTTATCAGTGGTATTCCGCCGTGGATGCAGATGTACTTTGATGAATTAGAGAAGAAAACCGGAAAAAAAATAAAAGATATTTTCCCTGATTTTAGTGTGATGGTTCAGGGCGGTGTCAACTTTGAGCCTTACAAAGCAAAGCTTTTCGAAAGCATCGGTAAAAAAATTGACACTATAGAATTGTATCCGGCAAGTGAGGGCTTTTTTGCTTTCCAGGATAGCCAGACAGAAAATGGACTTTTACTAAATACTGATAGCGGCATATTTTATGAATTTATTCCGGTAGAAGAAATTTCAAATGAAAATCCAACGAGGCTTTCTCTAAAAGATATCGAACTAAATAAAAATTATGCTCTAATAATAAGCAGCAATGCTGGTTTGTGGGCATATAACTTGGGCGATACAATAAAGTTTGTTTCAAAAAATCCTTATCGCATTTTGGTAACCGGAAGGGTGAAGCATTTTATCTCAGCCTTTGGCGAGCACGTGATCGGTGAAGAGGTAGAAGAAGCGTTGCAAACAGCGGCGGAAACAGAAAACATCAAAATAACTGAGTTTACTGTGGCGCCCAATATTTCTAATACAGATGCAAAAAGTTTCCATGAATGGTATATTGAATTTGAAAACGTGCCACACGACCTGAAAGAATTTGCCAAAAAAGTGGACATGAATTTGAGGAAGGAAAATGTTTATTATGACGATCTCATTAAAGGGAACATTTTACAACCATTAAAAATCCGAGTAGTTCAAAAAAACGGCTTTATTAATTACATGAAAAGTGTAGGCAAACTCGGCGGACAAAATAAAGTGCCCCGACTAAGCAACGATCATGAACTTGCCACGGAACTGGATAAATGGGTGAAGCAAAAAATAGCTGAACCTATCGGCAATCAGTGAAAATAAGAATAGTGTTTTTTTGTTTGCCTGCTATAGTCATTTTTGATAGAGAAATTCTATAATAATATTTAGCGCAATTTACCTCCCATACAGATTCCCCACAATTGAAATAATACGAATTAATCCATCCATTTTTGTTGCCAGTTTGTTACGTTATATTTGCAGCAAAAGTTCAGGGGTGCCTTGCAGAATTTGAACTATAAGATTCTGCTGAAAGAACGGCTGAGATTACACCCATTGGAAGACGTTATTTCTTTCAAGTACCTGATCCGGATAATACCGGCGTAGGAAAGAGCATTCAATTTCAGATCGTTCATAAATTTATTCCGGCATCTCTGCTTGCTCAAATTATATCGACGATGCAGCTTATCTATTGGACCAATTTATTTCTTCGAGAGCTTTCGGAAACAAGCTGGATAGAATGGCTGGCAGTGGCTTTTGGTGTGGCGGAAGTTTTATTGGCGCGGGTCAATAAAGTGGCCCTTTATCCGGCAGGAATTGTAGGCACGGCACTCTCCATTTATCTTTTTATCATGTCGGGTTTATATGCCGAATCTCTTCTAAATTTTTATTATATAGTAATGAGCATTTACGGTTGGTGGTATTGGATAAAAAAGAAAAATATGCCACCGGTTCCGATTACCTATGCAAATCGAAAGGAGTGGATGACTGTGCTCGCTATTGTGATTGGCGGATTTGTTGTTTTATATGTAACTCTAAAATATTTCACACCCTCAACGGTTCCGCTGTGCGATGCATTCGTCAGCGCGACTGCGTGGGCGGGCATGTGGCTGCTTGCAAAACGCAAAATTGAAAACTGGGTCTTGTTGAATATTTCAAATGCAGTCGCCATTCCATTATTATTTTACAAACATTTGCCTCTATATGCTGCACTAACAATTTTTCTTTTTATTGTAGCCGTGCAGGGATATTTTGAATGGAAAAAAATATTTAAAAAAGAAAAAACTTTCGTTGCGAATACTATACAACAGCCATGAACAAAATATCATTTCCACATCCTTCCTCTATTATAGGTAATCAAATTGTGAAGACTATTCGTAAGTTTTCCGCTGATGCCGAACGCCAGGGATCTTTACATCAGGAACAGCTTGGCATTATTTATAAAAATAACTGGTTTAATTTGTATGTCCCGCGTGAATATGGAGGCCTTGGTCTATCGCTACCCGATGGTTTGCAAATACAGGAATCTCTGGCGTGGGCTGACGGCAGTACCGGTTGGACTGTCACACTTTGCAGCGGCGCCAATTGGTTCATAGGATTTCTTCAACCCGAGATTGCCACCATGTTTTTTAACGATGAACAAGTATGTTTTGCAGGAAGTGGCCGTTCTTCCGGAATTGCCAAAATAATAGATAATGATCAATATGAGATTTCGGGGAGTTGGCAATACGCAACGGGGTCTGCGCATGCTACCACTTTCACTGCCAATTGCCTCATTGAAAAAGATGGCGAAATTCTCCTGAATGAAGATAGTGCACCAATGATAGCCTCCTTCATTTTTTCAAGAACTGAAGTATCAATACACGAAGACTGGAAAGGAATGGGAATGAAAGCTACTTCCAGCAACAGTTTTGAGGTAAACAAGTTGAAAGTGAATAAAAATAGGCTCTTCATAATTGATGAGAACCAAACCGCACCTCCTGATAAAATTTATAAATATCCTTTTCTGCAGTTTGCGGAAAGCACGCTAGCCTTAAATATTTCCGGGATGGCTATCCATTTCCTTGATTTGTTTGAAGCGATCATTAAAGAAAGAAAAATAACTAATCATTTTAGAAAAAATCATCGTGAATCACTTTTTCTTAAGTATGAAACTGCGCGAAACCAGCAACAAGAAGCGAGGCGAATTTTTTATCAAACGCTTCAACGCTCATGGAATGACGATTTTGAAAGCGAAAATTTCATATCCGCTACTTTAGATGAAGTAAGTAAAGTTAGCAGAGAACTAGCAGGTACTTCAAGAAAAATAGTTGATGAAATATTTCCGTGGTGCGGACTCATCGCTGCCGATCAAGATTCAGAAATAAATCGTGTGTGGCGAAACTTGCATACAGCATGTTTGCATCCATCGCTTCTTGAATAAGAAATTTATTTTTAAAAGATATTTCCTATTTTTCTCAAAATTTCTCATTCTTATATTTCGTATAAGCTATATTGTTATACTCAAACAAAAAATAGAAATAGCGATTATTTGTTGCTTTACTATTCCTGGCCTAAATTTAAAAGCCATCCAGTTATAAGGATGGCTTTTATTGATTATCAAACGAGGATTATATTTCAGTAATGATCTTACTTTTCGGCTTCGCTGCTTTTCCTTCCATCATTTCTACATTTCTGTTAATGAAAGAGGTCAGCTCATTTCCTTTTAATAAACCTTGTGAAAGCAAAGCTAGATCCGTTAAGTTCTTCACGAATGCTCCCTGTTGATCTTTATTTTCCTCTTTTAAAATATTTTGGTAGATCGGATGATTACCGTTTACCGTCAGAGTTACTTCTTCGGGCATGTTACCATAAAAGCTTCCCATACCTCCGCCCCCATTCATGGCCATGTCTTTCATTCTTCTCATAAATTCAGGACGGGTCGCAATTACAGGAGCCGATTCTGCTGACAAACCTATTACCTCTACAGTTGTGTGCAACTCAGGGATTTCTACAGCAAATAATTCTTTCAATTTTTCTTCGTCTTCCTTTCCTAAAACACTTTCCTTATTCTCATTTTTGTCAATCAGATTTTCTAATATGTCGGCATCTACTCTTACAAACTGCACATCCTGCCATTTCATCTCCATGTTATTAATAAATGCGGCGTCCACAATGGTTTCCAGCTTTACTACTTTGTAACCTTTTTGGTCGGCAGCTTTAATGAAGCTATTTTGCTGCACCGGATCGGTGGTGTATAGCATCACTAATTTTCCGTCTTTATTTTTCTGTAACGCTTCTGTTTCAGTTCTGTATTCTTCCAGGGTATAAAACTTTCCACCGGTAGCATCTTCAAACAGATTAAACTTATTCGCTTTCTCCAAAAATTTATCATCTGTTATCATTCCGTATTTTACAAACAGGCCAAGACTTTCCCATTTTTCTTCGAAAGATTTTCTGTCGTCTTTAAAAAGTTCATCTAATTTATCTGCAACCTTCTTTGTAATATATGAACCGATTTTTTTTACATTCGGATCACCTTGCAAGTAACTTCTGCTAACATTCAATGGAATATCCGGGCTATCAATAACACCGTGCAACAACATCAAAAATTCGGGAACGATATCCTTTACTTCATCCGTAACAAATACCTGGTTGCTGTATAACTGTATTTTATCTTTCTGGATTTCAAAACTCTTTTTCACTTTAGGAAAATAAAGAATTCCGGTAAGGTTAAACGGATAATCTACATTTAAATGAATCCAGAATAAAGGTGCTTCGCTGAAAGGATAAAGTTCTTTATAAAAATCCTGATAATCCTGTGCGGTCAGGTCAGCAGGCTTTTTGGTCCAGGCGGGTGTTGGATTATTTATTTGTTTGTCTTCAAAGAAAATAGGAACGGGTAAGAATCTACAGAATTTTTCAAGCATGTGGTTTATCCTTTCGGGCTCTAAAAATTCTTTGCTTTCTTCGTTTATAAAAAGAACAATATCGGTTCCCCTTTCTTTCTTTTTAGTCACTTCGAAGGAATATTCAGGACTTCCATCACACTCCCACTTTACGGGCTTAGCATCTTCCTTGTAGCTTTTTGTAACTATTTCCACTTTGTCACTTACCATAAACGAAGAATAAAATCCAAGTCCAAAATGGCCTATTATATTAGCTTCATTCTTCCCTTTATATTTTTCTAAAAATTCTTCTGCTCCGCTAAATGCCACCTGGTTGATGTATTTATCTACTTCTTCCTCTGTCATTCCCACACCTTTATCAGAAATGGTCAGTGTTTTTTTGTCTTTATCAATCGTTAGATGAATATCGACGTTACCAATATCTCCCTTCACTTCGCCATTGGAGGCCAATGTTTTTAACTTTTGGGTGGCATCTACTGCGTTACTTACCAATTCGCGAATAAATATTTCATGATCGCTATAAAGAAACTTCTTAATAATTGGAAAAATATTCTCCGTCTGTACTCTTATATTTCCTTTTTGCATAATTTATTTTTTTAAATGTTTGTCAAAAGAAGTGCCATTCATTAACATCTGACACGATGGCATCAAAAAACGCTCAGTTTTGGGAGCGTCTTTTTTTCATTATTATTAAATTATAGAATAAAGCAGATAGGTCGTGATGAATTGAATAGTATTTGTTTTAAGCTAATAATATTAGTATATTTGAGCTAAAATTATTAGCCATGTTTACAGGAATGAGTTTAATAGAATTTACAAAAAAGTTTCAGAGT
>DATCFI010000277.1:0-2741 GCA_036509585.1 Hanamia sp.
TGAGACAATTGAAAAAATATATAATTATACATCAGATGTTCTTGAAATTGCACGTGCTAAAGACATGTGGCTCTTTGCTTATTTTGCGAATGGAATGAATGTGAAAGACATAGCGTTTTTGAAATATGAAAATATCAAAGACGGCTCTTTATCTTTTATCCGGGAAAAAACCAAACATTCGACAAGGGATGATATTCAAAAAATACAAGTGTTTATTACTGACGATCTTCAACGAATAATAAATAAATGGGGTAAAAAACCTGTGAAACCCAAATCATTCATTTTTGATATTCTTAATCCAAAAGATTTATCTGATCTCCAAATTTACAGAGACATTAATCAAGCTGTAAAGACAATCAATAAATACATGAAACGAATTGCTCAGGACTTAAAACTTGAAAGAGCTCCGACAACAAATTTCGCGCGCCATTCGTTTTCGACTGTTTTAAAACGGGCAGGAGTGCCTATAGAGATGATTTCTGAACAGCTAGGCCACACATCAATTAAGACAACACAAATTTATCTAGACAGTTTTGAAAGTGAGCAGAAACGGGAAATAACAAAATTTCTGACCGCGTTTAAGAAAAAAGTATAGAATTCATCTTGCCATTGTTATTTTCCTCCATTTCATATTTTTTTCTTATCTATAAATCAAATTGTATTGACCATTTGTTCCATTTTTTTATTTGATGGCATAAACACCGAAATCATATTTGGAAAATTCAATAAGTAGTCTTCTGTCTCATAACCCGAAGGTCGGAGGTTCGAACCCTCCCTTCGCAACAAGCTGAAACCCTTGTTAAACAAGGGTTTCTCTTTTTTTAAAATCTCTCTTGCTCTGTAGTATTATCAAACAGTTAATAAAACAGTGTAACTATTCAGTCTATCATATGATAATTCCAATTATACGCTATTCACGGGTCATATATAATTTATAAATATTTATATTAAACCCTGTTTTGAATATTCTTAAAGTTATACACATTTCGTATAAGAGTGTTTTAAAAAATCTGTTTTTTGTTCACATTTTTGTTTTAAAATAAGTGGTATTTGTGTATTAAAACACGCTGCTATATTAGGTTTTAGCCAATTGTAGTTTCAACTTTGCAGTTCATCTTTAATGTTCATCATGGACTTGCATTTATTAGTAAACGTTTTAAAAGACACTCTTGATGCTAAATCTAAAATGATCATCTTATTGCAGGAGAGTAATACTTTAAAGGATCAGATAATAGAAACGCAAATTAGTCAGAGAAAGGATTTTGAAAAAATAATAGAAACACAAAATAGTCAAATTAAAGATTTGGAACAACTGGTTACAGCTTTAAAAATTAGAAAAGACAGCAATAATAGCCACATACCTCCGTCCAAAGATGAAAATCGTCCAAAGAAAAATCAAAGCCTTCGGGAAAAAACAGATAATAAAGCAGGCGGCCAGCCAGGACATGAAGGGACTACATTGGAGTGTAGTATTGAAGTTGATGAAGTGATAAAGCATAGCCCTGCATTTTGTACTTGTTGCGGCAATGATTTACGTGATACAACAGAGACTTTTATATTATCACGGCAGTTGATAGACATACCTCCTATAATGCTTAAGCGCATCGAACATCAGCTATTTAAAAAGCAATGCAGTTGTGGCCATATCATGGAAAGCAGCTTTCCCGCTTATGTAGCAAACCCTGTTCAATATGGGCCTAATGTAGAAGCGCTGGTGGGTTATTTACATTCGAGACAATACATTCCTTACGCCCGGATGCAGGAGTTCCTGGGAGATGTAATGGGGTTGCCTGTAAGCACAGGTGGCATTCACAACATCTTGCAGCGTTTGGCAAAAAAAGCGACACCTTTTTATGACACTATAAAAGAGCGTATAAAACAGGCAACCTGCATAGGTACCGATGAAACAGGGCTAAATGTGAATGGGAAAAAACATTGGATGTGGACATGGCAAAATAGTGAACTGACTTATATTGTGTGTTCGGACAACAGAGGTTTTAAAACCATAGAAGAAGCCTTTGAAAAGGGATTGCCCAATGCCACATTGGTACACGATAGATGGGCCAGTCATTTTAAAATGGATGCCAAAGCGCATCAGATATGTATCGTGCATTTATTAAGAGACCTCAATTATATCAAGGAACTCTATAACCAAAAATGTGACTGGTCTGGCAATCTTAAAATCTTGCTTCAGGAAGCTATCCAATTAAAGAAAGAATTTGGTCACGCTGATTATTATTTTCCAAATGAAAAGCGGCAGGTTTTATTTGACAAACTGGAGCAATGGCTACATTATCCGATACCAGATGATTATCCCCAATCCAAATCATTGCAAAAATCGCTGTTGGCAAAGCAAGATTGTATTCTGTATTTTTTATTACAACCCAATGTACCTCCCCACAATAATGGCTCAGAGAAGGCTATCAGAAATGTGAAGGTCAAACAAAAAATATCAGGCCAGTTTAAATCCATTGCTAATACAAACGTCTTTGCTATTCTGAGATCCGTCATCGATACTACAATAAAGTCCCGTCAGAATGTTTTAAACTCATTATTTTTAATCGCTACTTTCGGAACTGAATAGTTACAATATTTCTATTGCTTAAAGAGTTTTTAAAGTTGTACGACAATATTTATTACTGGTCTTTTAGCCATTGTTCAAACGTAGTAGGATGTGTTCCGAAAACGTTAATATATTCTTGCGGGCTTCCTTCTTCTCCTTTCTGCTGTAGCAATTCCAT
>DATCFI010000278.1:0-12686 GCA_036509585.1 Hanamia sp.
ATACAAAATGATATTCCCGACGCTAAAGTAGAAAGGGTCGATGAAGGAATTAAAATAGAATTCAATGAGAAGATCCTCTTTGCATTTTCAAAATCAGATTTAGGTGACTCGGCAAAAAACAATTTGAATAAATTAGTTAAAATACTAGGCAAATACCCCAATACAAATATTGAGATTCAAGGCCACAGTGACAGTCGGGGAACTGCTGAATACAATATGGGGTTATCATTGAGACGCGCTGATGCGGTGAGAGATTATTTGCAATCGCAGGGAATTAATGCACTACGAATGACAACAAGGGGTTTTGGCGAATCGGCTCCAGCTTATAGCAATGATACTCCCGAAGGCATGGCACAAAACAGAAGAGTAGAGTTTCTTATCACCGCAAACGATAAAATGAAGGCGGATGCCCAAAAGCAGGCGGCCAACCAATAAAATTTAAAATTCGCAAGCGTTATAATTAATGCGATAATCGATAGTTTAAAAATGAATTAGGGTTATCTTTTCAGCTAGCCCTAATTCATTTTTGTGGAACGAATTCGTCCTCATTAAATTTAATTCCATTCAATTCGAGTTCTTTCAAAACCGGTTCATATATTTCCGGAATCACAGGAATGTGCAACCCCGTTAATTTGATTTTATCTTCAAGGATTAATTTTGCGGCTATGCCGAGCGGCAATCCGACCGTTTTTGCCATGGCAGTATGAAGTTGGTTGTCACCTTTGACAACCAGAACACTCCTCGTCTTTTTGTTTTTATCATCAATAACATACTCAATTTCATGAAGCATCACAATCATATCCTTATCATCCGGCTGCATCGCTAAATTCTTTTCTAACAAATATTGAAGCATCGAAGCAGAATTGGAATGTTCAACAGGAATCGGCTCTTGCCCCTGCATCTCCAGATAGTCCAATTGTCTCAAAAATTCTTCATTAAAAAAATCAATATTATTTTGCAAAACCAGTTTACTTTTTTTCAGATTAAACCAATCTAAAACAGTTTTGCAGTTCTTGAGCTCATCATGGTCACTTTTATTCGTGAAATCCAATTTTATCATTTTATTCCAGCCCCGACAAAAAGAAGGGTAGCGCAATGTAGTTCTGATAAATGTTTTTACATCGTGCAATTGATAAGTTTCGGCATAAGAAAGCGAATCTCTGTTGGCATACCAGGCTAAAGGAAAAAGTCCGGGTACATCTACCACATTATTATCGTCATCAAAAATTTCAGAATAAGGCACCGTTACTGTTTCTCCATCCAAACGATAAATAGCTCCTGCACTTCCTGCCATCACAACGTTTGCTGGATTCCATGTGATTTTATAATGCCATGGATTGTCGTCACTTTCAGGAGCTACCAAACCGCCGCAATGGGATTTGAAAGAAGTAATTTTTCCACCTAGCTTTTTTATATCATGGATTAGTTGCATCGCGCTCATGTGGTCTATCCCGGGATCTAAACCCATTTCACCCAAAAACAATAATTGTTTTTTTTCAATTTCTGTTTTTAAAGATTTGATATTCTCATCAATATAGGAAGCCGTTAAAATATTTTTCGAAAACGCCACACAATCTTTTGCTACCAGGAAATGAATTCTCGGTGGAAGCATTGAAATCACCAGGTCCGCCTGTCGAATAAATTCATGTCGTTTTTCTTCGTTACTTACATCAAAGGAAACCGCTTCTGCGGACGAATAATCTTTTGTCTTGGATTGGGCCAATGACAGATCGGAATCACAAACTAAAAATGTCCAACCATTTTTGTCACTACATTTTCCAAGATAATCAATCAGACAGGTCGCCGATTTTCCAGCCCCGAAAAGTAATATTGTTCTCATGTGAGCAAAAGTAAGCAGAGACAAGTAAGAAGCAAGTTGAAGGTAGAAAGTAGCAAGACAAAAGGAATGTAACTCGCATCCGATTTTCGATGATAAAGGTTAATCATCAGTAAGCAAAGAAATAATAGCAATTCCTAATTAACAAATGAACGAATTAACTAATAAACCAATAAACTAATTAACGAATATAAATATCCACATTTCCACTGAAAAAATGGTGAAAAATATATGCCAAAACTTCATTTTTTCTAAGGAAAAGCGCTTGTTAAAAAGTATATTTGCCAATAGTAAAAAATTATGAAAACAATAGAAGGAGAATTGCCCGAAAGCGGGCAACCAAGAGGAAGAATTATTCCTGTAAACATTGAAGAACAAATGAAATCCGCTTACATTGATTATTCAATGAGCGTGATAGTTGGAAGGGCACTTCCAGATGCCCGTGATGGTCTGAAACCTGTACATCGGCGTATTCTTTACGGGATGTATCAAATGGGAAATACTTACAACAAACCACATAAAAAATCAGCTCGTATCGTCGGTGATGTGATGGGTAAATTTCATCCGCACGGCGATTCGTCTATCTACGGAACGATCGTGCGAATGGCGCAGGACTGGAGCATGAGATATACGCTTGTTGACGGTCAGGGAAACTTTGGAAGCCAGGATGGTGATGAGCCTGCAGCCATGCGTTATACGGAAGTACGGTTGGAACGCATAGCTGAAACCATGTTGGAAGATATCGAAAAGGAGACGATCGACTGGCAACTGAATTACGACGACACGACCAATGAGCCAACAGTATTGCCTACCCGAATTCCTCAATTGCTTTTAAATGGCGCCAGTGGAATTGCCGTAGGGATGGCTACCAATATGCTTCCTCATAATCTCAACGAAGTGATAGATGGCTGTATCGCGTTTATCGATAACAGAGAAATCACGATTGATGAGATTATCAAAATCATAAAAGCGCCTGACTTTCCAACGGGTGGAATTATTTATGGTTATGAAGGCGTGAAACAAGGTATGCACACGGGAAGAGGGCGCCTGGTGCTTCGCGGGAAAGTAAATATAGAAACTGCCAAAAACGGTAGAGAAAAAATTATTATTACAGCAGTTCCTTACCAGGTAAATAGGGATATGCTGACGCAAAAAATAGGAAATCTCATCAACGAAAAAGTGATCGAAGGAGTTTCTGACGTAAACAATGAAAGTAATAATAAGGAAGGCACAAGGATTGTGGTTGATTTGAAAAAGGATGCTATATCGCAGGTGGTGATCAATCACTTGTATAAGCATACAGAACTTCAGACTTCCTTTGGTATTAATAATGTGGCACTGGTAAAAGGAAGACCCTACACTTTAAATATAAAAGACCTCATTCGCGAATTTGTCGATTTTCGTCATGAGGTAATTGTTCGACGAACTCAATTTGAATTAAGAAAGGCAGAAGAGCGAGCACATATTTTAGAAGGATTTCTGATTGCATTGGATCATTTGGACGAAGTGATTAGCCTTATCAGAAGTTCGGCTACTCCGGATATTGCAAAAGAAGGGTTGATCTCTAGTTTTGGAATGAGTGAAATACAGGCGAAGGCAGTATTGGAACTAAGGTTACAACGTCTCACAGGGATGGAAAGGGATAAAATAAGGGACGAGCATGCTGAAGTGATGAAACTAATAGGAAGATTGAAAGAGATTTTAAGTGATGAAGGCATTAGATTCCAGATCATCAAAGATGAATTACTTGAAATAAAAGAAAAATATGGCGACGAGCGCAAGAGTGAAATAGTTTATCTCGCTGATGAAATGAGTATTGAAGATCTTATTGAGGAAGAGGATGTGGTCGTTACTATTTCCAAGCTGGGATATATCAAAAGAACTTCGGCTACAGAATATCGTCAGCAAAGGCGTGGTGGCCGTGGTGCGCGCGGCAGCAGCACGCGTCAGGAAGATTATATTGAACAGTTATTTGTAGCTTCCACCCATCATACATTACTATTTTTCACCGAAAAAGGAAAATGTTTTTGGCTAAAAGTTTATGAAATTACCGATGGCGACAAGCAAAGTAAAGGTCGTGCAATTCAGAATTTGATCCAGATTCCTCCTGATGATAAAATAAGAACGATTATCACTATAAAAAATCTTCAGGATGAAGAATATGTAAATAATCATTATATCGTACTTTGTACCCGCGAAGGGATTATCAAAAAAACTAAAGTTGCCGATTTTTCAAGGCCGAGACAAAATGGTATCAACGCGATCACCATTAATGAGGGTGATCAACTTTTGGATGCTTGTCTTACAGATGGAAAGCAGCAGATCATGATGGCGGTAAAAAGCGGAAGAGCCATACGTTTTCCGGAAGAAAAAGTGAGACCGACCGGAAGAGGGGCAATTGGAGTTTATGGAATTTCAGTGGATGAAAAAGTGGATGAGGTAGTTGGTATGATTTGTGTAAATGCTAATGATCCGGAGGTGAGTGTACTGGTAGTGAGTGCCAAGGGCTTTGGAAAAAGAACTGCTGTGGAAGAATACAGGATTACTAACAGAGGTGGGAAGGGCGTAAAAACAATCAATATAACTGAGAAAACCGGCAAATTGATTGGCCTTTTAAACGTGAAAGAAAAGCAGGATTTGATGATTACATGCAAATCGGGCGTTACCATTCGCACATCGATTGCTTCTATTCGCGAAGCCGGTAGGGCAACTCAAGGCGTTAAATTGATCCGGTTGGATGAAGGCGACGAGATAGCGGCAATCACCAAGTTGGACGACAATGAAATTCAAGGCGAAGCAACTGAAACTGAAATCACGGACATGAACGAAATTGGGCAGGCGATCAGCAATATTGATCCTAAAGATGAGGGCACCGTAGCAGGTGAGGGAACATTGGATGACGATAGTGAAATTTCAGATAACCCTGACGAAGAAACTGGAAATCAATAATTAAACCATAAAACAAAACACATGAAAAGAATCGTTTTACCGTTTCTATTTGCATTTCTTGTCACCGTTACTTTTGCGCAGGACAAGGATATTAAAAAGGCCACTGAGTTGGTTGACGCTAAAAAATATGATGAGGCAAAAACCCAAATAGACGGGATACTTGCCAAAACCCCAAACAATACCGAGGCACTTTATCTGAAAAGTAAAGTCGGTGTAATCCTGGCTGATCAAGCTGCAACGAAAGGCGGGTTAACGGGTGATCCATATGGAGAAGCTTTTGATGCTTTTAAGAAAGCTATTGTTGATTCCAACAACCCTAAAATAACGCTTATGGTAGTGCGAGATAATTATGCTCCAATTTTCGGCGTTTACTCAGGCTATTTTGCTGAAGGAGCAAAAGCTTTTAATGATGCTGCACCAAAAATGGATCCCGCAGGTTTTGCCGATGCGATGAATTTGTTTATAAAGGCAGACGATGCCGGCCAATACATTCGCGAACATAAATGGGCCACCATCGGAGAAGTAGATACAACTCTTGTACTTAATATTGGTAAGGCCGCATTAAATGCAAAGAAAAATGATGTTGCGGAAAAATATTTTAAAGAACTAGCGGATGCCCATATTAAAGGCTTACATAATGCGGCAGAGTCTGCTGATGCATCTTACGAGATACCCTACCAGTGGCTCACTTTAACTTACAAAGAAGCAGGTGATTCAGCCAACATGGTCAAATATGCCACAATCGGTAAACAACTTTTCCCAAATGATGATTATTTCGATCTCGTAGAGATGGATTATTATCGGGAAAAAGAGAACAAGCAGGAGCTATTCAAAAAATATGCTGAATTAACAACAAAACATTCAGACAGCTTAAGGTATCATTTAAATTATGCTACCGAAATTTTCAGCTATATTTATAATAGTGATGAAGGAACTGTAATAAAGGATAAGGATGGATTACTGACCACTTTACAGGATCAATTGGAAAAAGCACATTCGCTTGAACCCAAAAACCCAACCGTTAACCTATTGTACTCGCAATATTATTATAACCAGGGAATTGTATTACTTCAGCAGGCAGATAAGATAAAAGGTGCTACTATTACAGCCGATCAGAAAAAACAGAAAGCTGATTTTACAGACAAGGGGAAAGTGGCCTTGAACAAAGCCATTCCTTATGCAAGCGACGCTTTGGAAGAACTTAGTGAAGGTTACAAAAAAACTGAAAAATCCAAATATAAATCTGTGGCAAATATTCTCCAGAATATATATCAAAGCCTTGGCGACAAGGAAAACCTAAAAAAGTACCAGGATATCTATGACGGTGCAGATGCGAAATTTGTAAACTAATAATTGATTTTTTCAAATAGAAACCCGGAATTATCTCCGGGTTTTTTTATGAATTTACTTGAAGTTAAATACGGATACGGGTAAAAGCTTTGTACACTGGCACTAAGTTTGAGTGAATTTAAGAGTAATCAAAAACAGCACAGCGAGGTAAAACCACTAATTTTAGAAACTATGAAAATATAGAATGGAAATGTGCTTAAACACCTGGAAGAAGTCTTTTTTTGGATGCATTGTTATTTTGATAATTTTCCAATCGCTGTGCAACGCGCAGGCAAACCTTGGAAACGACACTACTTACTACATTTTTTTTCCTGAAAGCATAACAGGACGTCTTTATTTGTCGCAAAAATATACTTCGTTCGTTATCAAAAGTAAAGAAGCAAAAGACCTTCGTTATGTCCCGGATACTAAGTTAAATATAGGCATTGGAGCTACCTGGCACAATCTCTCCTTAAACCTCGCTATCGGATTCGCTTTCTTGAATAAAGACCTTGATAAAGGAAAAACAAAATATATAGACTTGCAATCTCACTTATATAGAACAAAATGGGCCACCGATTTTTACGGGCAATTTTATAAAGGATATCATTTAAATCCCGAAGGTGTTGCCGCAAAACCGGGTGAAAATTTTTACTACAGGCCGGATGTAAATGTGACCTTAATAGGAGTTACAAACTATTATATTTTTAACTCTAAGCGCTTTTCTTATCGTGCTGCGTTTATTCAAAATGAATGGCAAAAAAAATCTGCGGGAACATTTCTTCTTGGAGGAGAAGCCTACTATGGTCTCATAAATGGGGACAGTGCTTTAGTGCCCAGGTCAATCGAAGATAAATACCCCGAAAAGGGAATTCATCGAATTGACTATTTAAGTGTGGGTCCCGGGGCTGGTTATGCTTACACGCTGGTTGTTGCGAAGCATGTATTTTTTACAGGCTCACTTACAGGTAATTTAAATCTAAGCTACGCGGTGGAAAGCAATTATATTGACCATAACAATAACTTCTCTCTCAATTTTGTTCCGGGGATCAAGGCTGCCGCAGGTTACAATAGCAGAAGCTGGATTATCAGCGCTAATTTTACCGGCAATGATTTACCCTTTAAAGGAGCTACTCCCGAAAACAAGTACTCTGTCCGAACCGGAAACTTTCGCTTTATCATTAGCAAAAGATTCATGCCCGGCAAAAAGCTACAGAAAACTTTAAGTCCATTGGATATGTTTTTTAAAGATTGACAAGAAGTGACAAAGTTTAAGGAATTACTTTTTGTCAGAAATTTTGTTTTTGGCTTATTCATCCAATTAAAAATCCAGGAAATTTATCAGTTTACTGCTTTCTTTAAGCGCCAAAGAAATGCCTTTTTTTTAATATTTTTTAAATCGGGGAGAACTGTTCGTCATAAACCTCTGCTCATAAAAGGGTTTTTTAATAGAAAATTGGTCGTTTAGTCAAAGCATATATTTAACATAATATAAATTATAGGAAAATAAGTTGCGTTTTTATACAAGCCCTGAACGTACATATTAATTTATTGATCTGCCTCTATTTCAATAAATAAAAATTGAAGGAATTTGTTCACTTACTGAACTGCTCGTACTACAAAGAAATAATACTGAAGACGATTCTAATAAAAATTTGCGTAGTTAAATAACTACATATATATTTGTAGTCAAATAGCTACACAATGAATTTAAGACGAGATGTTTTCCAGGCCATAGCCGATCCTACAAGAAGAGCCATACTTTTATTGGTGGCTTCCCAATCTCTGACGGCAGGCGCCATCGCTGCAAACTTTGATACGGCCAGGCCAACCGTTTCAAAACACCTGCAAATTCTCACTGAGTGCGAATTATTGGAACAGGAACAAAACGGCAGAGAAATTTATTATTATATTAATGCAAAAAAAATGAAAGAAGTCGCTGATTTCATAGAGTCATTCCGCAACATGTGGGATGACCGTTTTAATAAATTAGAAACAGTGATGAAAAAATATAAAAGCAAATAACGTGGAACAAAAAACAAAAGTCAATGCCGAAGATGGCAAACAGGATTTGGTCATCACGAGAGAATTTGATTTACCAGTTGAATTGCTTTTTAAAGCGTACATAGATCCTGAAATTGTAGAACAATGGATGGGAACGAATGTGCTGAAACTTGAAAGCAAAAAGCATGGCAGTTATCAAATTGAAACAAAGGATACTAAAGGAAATGTTGCCTTTCGCGCAAATGGAGTAATACATGAGTTTATTCCAAACCAAAAAATCACACGCACATTTGAAATGGAATACATGCCTTTTGGTGTTCAACTTGAGGTGTACGAATTTGAACGCATAACAGACGATATCAGCAAACTTAAAATGCATGTAATTTATGAATCCGTTGTGCAGAGAGATCAGTTGCTCAAGTTACCTTTTGCACAAGGTATCAATTGGGCGCATAACAGGCTGCAGGACATTCTAAACAAGTTAAAATAGTTTAAGATGACAAAGACAAAAAAAAATAAAATCATTTATTGGGTAGCAACTATCTGGGTTGCTTTGGGAATGTCAGTAACTGGCGCAGGGCAATTATTTAAAATGAAGGAGGGGCAAGGAGGAGCAGTTATGATAACACATTTGGGATATCCTGTTTATTTGCTAACCATTCTGGGTATCTGGAAATTATTGGGAGTTATTGCAGTGCTTATTCCTAAATTTTCTTTATTAAAAGAATGGGCTTATGCCGGCTTTTTCTTTGTAATGACAGGGGCGATATTTTCGCACGTAGCCATTGGAGATTCTGTATATTCAATTTTCCCCGCCTTGTTATTACTAATTCTGACTTTCGTATCATGGAATTTCAGACCCGCCAACAGAAAAAGAATTTCAGTTACTTTATAAAATAAATAGAATGAAAAAGGAATTGTCAAAAAAACAAAGTGAAGAACTAATTCATATGCTAAAAGTCCGTTTTGAAAATAATTTAAAACGACACAAAGCTCTTGCATGGGCCAAAGTAAAAGCAAAACTGGAAGCGAATCCTGAAAGTCTGTGGTCCCTTAATGAAATGGATAGAACGGGTGGAGAACCGGATGTAATAAGTTACGATAAAAAAACGGGAGAATACATTTTTTACGATTGTTCAGCAGAAAGCCCTAAAGAGCGTAGAAGTTTTTGTTACGACCGTGAAGCGCTGGCTTCAAGAAAAGAAAATAAACCAAAAAATAGTGCGGTTGATATGGCAGCTGCAATGGGCATTGAACCTTTAGCGGAGGAAGAATATCGGGATTTGCAGAAACTGGGTGAGTTCGATTTGAAACATCAAGCTGGATAAAAACGCCTGCAAACATTAGGAAACTCGGCGGTGTGCTTTTTGTGACCGGCGTTATGACACGGTTTTTACGTATCACAACGAAGCTGAATCCTATTATGCTGCAAGGGGTTTTCGCGGTTCGCTAAGGGTGTAATTTTTGCACCAATGCCTATCTACTATCAGTTAGAGTGAAACATCTGTATTGAACAAGACAAAAAAATAGCAAGACCTGACAACACAATAGTAATAACAGCTCTATAGAGAGATTTACATTTGCAGTTGACAAACAAAATTAATAACATGCACATGAATTCTAAGGTTAATTGGTATGAAGTGGGGTAATCCTTGCTACGTTTTTGAGAGCAGCAATATCGTTTTAATACATGGATTTAAAGAATATTGCGCATTGCTTTTTTTCAAAGGTGCCTTACTAAATGATGCGGGCAACATCCTGATTCAGCAATCCGAAAATGTACAGGCTGCGCGCCAGGTCAGGTTTACTAATGTTAAAGAAATAACTAAAATCAAAGCTACTGTGAAAGCCTATATTTACGAGGCCATCGAGGTAGAAAAAGCTGGTTTGAAAGTAGAATTAAAAAAGACGAAAGAATACAATATTCCGGAAGAGTTTCAAAATAAATTAGATGAGAACCCTGATCTTGAAAAGGCTTTTAAAGCATTGACACCTGGAAGACAAAGAGGTTACCTTCTTTATTTTTCTGCGCCCAAACAATCGAAAACCAAGGAGTTGAGGATTGAAAAATATACTCAGGCTATTCTTAATGGAAAGGGGTTGAATGATTAGTATTAGGTAAAATGGATTATTTTAAATCTGAGTCTATTACCCGGGCAGCTTTTTCCGCAATATTTTCCCAGTAAAAATGATCAAAAAAATCAGGACAAATGTCCTTGTTTATGCCAAGGGCTGATTCCATCTTAGAAGCAAAATTTTGCCAATCGTCGTTGTCGCTCAAAAGCATTTTGCCGTTACATATTTTTTCATCAACGCCGATAGCACCATTGAAAGTTGAAACCACATTTAGATTATATCCCAACGATTCTACCAGTTTGGTCTTAATACCACCTCCACCTGTAACTGGATTAATAAAGACATCAACGCCTTTAAAATAGACCGCGATGTCATCAACAAAACCAGCATAAATTATATTTTGGTCCGAATAGTTTCTTAATTCATTCATTTCTTCCGGAAGTCCCTTTCCACAGATAATGATCTTGTATGGAACATTTTTTTTGATAAATAGCGGATTTATTTTTTCAATAATATTTTTAACAGCGTTTAAGTTTGGGATATAGTCCAGCGTCCCATTGAAAAGAAATAAATTAGTATCCCGGGCTAAAGAATATTTTGCTAACAAAAAATTTTTTGCCTCTTCTCTCTCTGCCGTTGCCGGTATATTATTCCACGAAATGCCATATGTAATTACTGCTGATTTTTCAAAAGGGATTTTATAATTTTTTAAAAAATAGTCGCGGTCATCTTCGGTGATGCAAAAAGTGAAGTCCACTTTATCATGAATGAACTTTTCATAATGCCATAATATTTTCCACCACCACTTCCCTACTGTTCTAAACCGCTCTGACTCTATGTTATATGAATGAACGATCACTTTTACATTACAAAAGTATTTTAGCAGCAACGCCATCCAACCGTAATATGGATGCGCAACAATTACATGCGCTATTTTATTTTCTTTTATAATTTTTTTTATTGTTCCAAAATAGAAAATATTGATATAGCGTAACCGATGATTGCTTAAAATATTAAAAACTTTATACGGAGCTAGTGACGGGTCATTGTCTTTGATAGTAAAGCAGCAAAGATTTTCGTGCTTCGAAAAATATTGGTTGAATAGCGCTATAGCTTTTTGTCCACCCAGTTTTGCAGGAAAAATTTTGTAGGTAACAATACTCAGTACATTTGTCATTAAAAAATAATTAATCCCGGCAAATTAATATTATTTTACCGGGACTATTTCTAAAAATATTACCAGATGAAATTAATTTCTTTTTTTTCTAAGTTCACTTTTATTTGCAATATCTCATTCGTACTGTTTATGATTTTTAATAAGATCGATGCAAAGAAAGCGATAGTTGGTGGAAAAGACACCGTTGTTGCTATTCCATTTTTCAAAGACTTAATTATCATCCTGGGATTTTCCGCGATAGTTATTAATTTTTTGATGTGCCTTGTCTACTTGGGTGCCATTCTTGCAAAAAAATCATTTGTTTTGCCCAAATGGCTTGCTATTATTAATTTTATTTTTTTGATTATTGAATTTTATTTTTTCTTTCTATAGTATAGCCCCGTCCTTTGGCGTTGGGCATATCAAATAGTCGGGAGCAGCAAATAAGGCATGTTGCCACGGATAACCAAGTATCCACTTATTTTAATATCATCGTCAAAAGACAAAATGTTTTACGCACGCAGAAATAGAAATCATTTTTGGTCAAGGATGAGCGCGGCTACTGTTTTATCAATTGGCAGGGTAACGTCGTCCTGAGAAAAATCTTTTAAATCAATAAATCGAAATGTTTCTATTTCAGATTTTTCATCATAAATTTTTAATTGGTCTTCCGTGAAATCGAATTTGGTATGCGTAAGTTGAAAACTGATTGGCTCAGCAGGCGTTACGAAATAGTAAATAGAAACGATCTGATCATTTGGATTAAACGCGCTCTGTTGATAATAGTCCGTTGTGTAAAGATGGAGCCCTACCTCGACATCAAGGTTCATTTCTTCTTTAAATTCTCTTTTCAAGCAATCTCTTGTCCCCTCCCCTTCTTCGAGGCCGCCGCCGGGAAATTTGGTATAATAGCTCCCACGTACATATTCATCACTTACGAGGATCTGATTTTCTTCGTTAATCAATATTCCATAAACGCGTATAGTAAACATACTTTTATTCTTAATTCTTATTCTAACTCAATTTCTCCGGAAAAAACAAAATGGGCAGGCCCGCATAGCCATATATTGACAAATTCTGTTTCACTATTTTTATCGAATTCAACACTCAGGTTTCCCCCCTTTGTCTTTACCTCCACCCTGTTGAATCCATTATCGTTATGTGCGGAAACCAATGCTGAAGCGGTAACTCCAGTGCCGCAGCTAAGTGTTTCGTTTTCAACTCCGCGTTCATAGGTCCTAACATATATTTTGTCTTTGCTTAATGTTTCTACAAAATTGACATTGATCCCCTTTACAACAAAGTCTCTGCTGTTGCGGATTTTGCGACCTTCAT